>NZ_LIRL01000339.1 GCF_001419795.1 Streptomyces niveiscabiei | reverse complement strand
GCCCGGTGGGGTGGGGGTGCTTGCCGTGCGGAAGGGGGTGCGGTTCGCTCCGCGGGAGGATGAGGAGTTCGGGAATCTGCCGGCCGTCGTCGCGGCGGTCGCCTCGCTGCGGGCCGTGCGGGCTGACGCTGCCGTCGAGGCCGTGCGGGTACGGGAGTTGACCTCGCGGATCCGGGAACGGGTCGCCCGGCTCGTACCCGACGTCGAGGTCGTGGGCGATCCCGAGCGGCGGCTGCCGGGGATCGTCACGTTCTCCTGTCTGTACGTCGACGGCGAGACGCTCCTCCATGAGCTGGACCGCGCGGGGTTCGCCGTCTCCTCGGGGTCGTCGTGCACGAGCGACACGTTGACGCCGAGCCATGTCCTCAAGGCGATGGGCGTGCTGAGCGAGGGGAACGTACGCGTGTCCCTGCCGGCGGGCGTGGCCGAGGCGGACGTGGAGAGGTTCCTCGACGTGCTGCCGGGGGTGGTGGCAAGGGTGCGGGAGAAGCTGGGCGCGGAGGTGACACCGGTTCAGGGGACGGTCGTCGACTCGCTGGGGAAGCGGTGCCCGATTCCGGTGATCGAACTGGCGAAGGCGATCAGGAACGTGCCGGTGGGAGCGGTCGTGACAGTCTTGGCGGACGACGAGGCGGCGCGGCTCGACATCCCGGCGTGGTGTGAGATGACGGGGAATGAGTACGTAGGAGTAGAGGGGACGGCCTACTCGATCCGCCGGGTTCGCTGAGGTGTTTTTAGGGGCGCGGGGAACTGCGCGACCAGCCACAGCCCACCCGCACCCGACAACGAACCCGCTCAGCTCAGGTGAACCCGCACTTCCGCCGCCGCCTCTTCCCCGTACGCCTTGGCGAACCGCTCCAGGAAGTGGCCCCGCTCCAGCGTGTACTCCTGCGTGCCCACCGTCTCGATGACGAGGGTCGCCAGCATGCACCCGACCTGCGCGGCACGCTCCTTGGAGACGCCCCAGACGAGTCCCGACAGGAACCCGGCGCGGAAGGCGTCGCCGACACCCGTGGGTTCGGCCTTGCGCTCCTCCTCGGGGCAGCCGACCTCGATGACGGGCTCGCCGACGGCCTCGATGCGGACGCCGCGCGGACCGAGCGTGGTGACCCGGTGGCCGACCTTCGCGAGGATCTCCGCGTCGGAGAGGCCGGTCTTGGTCTCGATGAGGCCCTTCTCGTATTCGTTGGAGAAGAGGTACGTGGCGCCTTCGAGGAGTTCGCGGATCTCGGCGCCGTCCATGCGGGCGATCTGCTGGGAGAAGTCGGCGGCGAAGGGGACGCCCCGGGTCCGGCAGTCCTCCGTGTGGCGGAGCATCGCCTCGGGGTCGTCCGCGCCGATGGAGACGAGGTCGATGCCGCCGACGCGGTCGGAGACGGCCTTCAGCTCGATGAACCGCGCCTCGCTCATCGCGCCGGCGTAGAAGGAGCCGATCTGGTTGTGGTCGGCGTCGGTGGTGCACACGAAGCGGGCGGTGTGCCGGGTCTCGGAGATGTGCACGCACTGGGTGTCGACGCCGTGCCGGTCCAGCCAGGCACGGTATTCCGCGAAGTCGGAGCCGACCGCGCCGACGAGGACGGGGGCCGTGCCGAGCAGGCCCATGCCGAAGGCGATGTTCGCGGCGACGCCTCCCCTGCGGACCTCCAGCTGGTCCACGAGGAAGGAGAGCGAGACCGTGTGCAGTTGGTCCGCGACGAGCTGGTCGGCGAAGCGGCCGGGGAACGTCATGAGGTGGTCGGTGGCGATGGAGCCGGTGACTGCGATGCGCACGGCGGGGTCTCTCCAGAGGGGGAGGCGAAATGACAGTTCACGCTACCCGTTCGGGTGAGACCACAGAAGCAGACGAAACTACCCGATAGTAGATCTTTCCCGGCGAGGCCGCTCATGCCTACCGTGCCGCCATGACAACTTTCGAACGGTCCTTGACAACGGCTCCTGCGGACTTCGAGGGCGGCCTCGCGGAGCTGCGCGGGGACTGTGCTCGTATGGTCCCCCACTGGGCCGCTCCCGAGAAGGGCTCCGACCTGCCGATCTCGCCGTCGCGCATCCACGGGGTGCGCGTCCCGGCGGCCTCCGCGCGGCTGCTGGACGCGATGCCGGAGTACGGCGACTGACCCGGGGCGCGTCCGAGGGGAACCGTGCGCTCCCCCGCTGCGTCCCATCGCTGTCCCCCGTAAAGGGGAGGTGGGGTACGCCCCGCCTGCCGCCCCCACGGAACAGTTGCGCAGCAGAAGGAGCGATGCGGTGAACACCGAGCGACCCGACCACGACGGCACCGCGTCACCGACGCCGGAGGAGACCCCGACGCCGGAGAAGACGACGGCGAAGGCGGAGACCGAGGCGGACGAGACGAGGGCCGGGGCCGGGGAGCCGGAGGCGCAGGCCGAGACGCCTGAGGTCGAGGCTGAGATGGAGGAGGTCGACGCCGAGGAGCCGGAAGTCGACGGCAAGGCGGTGTCGCTCACCAAGGCCGAGGACGACGACCCCGGCCGTATCCGCAAGCTCGGCCCGGTCGAGGAGGCACCCGGCGAAGAGGCACGCGCCGCGCCGCCGGACGACGATGTCGTGGTCGAGGACACCGGGGGCATCCGGCGTCTGGGGCCCGTCGAGGAGGTGTCCGGCGGCGACGCGGAGGGCGTCGACGGTGACGTACATGTCATCGGCGCCCCCCGTAAGCGCCGGCCCTCCGCGCTGATCGTGTCCATCGCCGCCGCCGCTGTTCTGCTCGTCGGGGCCGGCGGTGCGCTGATCGCCTCGAACGCCTCGGCCGGGCCGGACGGCGAGAAGGCGGCCGGGGTCCCCGCGCAGAGCGACTCTGACGGCGACGGCGGTCCCCCGCCGAACCTCGCGCTGGACGGGTACAGCGCGCCGTCCACCGGTGGCGGCAACGGCATCGCGCCCGGCGAGCCGAACCCGTACGGGACGACGTACCGGGCGACCGGCGCTCTCCCCGACGGCCCGACGTCCGCGCCCGTCTACTGGGCGACCGGCGAGGTGGACCAGTCGGAGGTCACGCGCCTCGCGAAGGCACTCGGCGTCGAGGGGACCCCCGTCGTGGAGGGCCCCGCCTGGCGGGTCGGCGGCGGCCAGGACGGCACGGGCCCGGTCCTGCGCGTCAACCGCACCGCCCCCGGCATGTGGACGTACATCCGCTACTCCGCCGGCACGGACAACTGCCCCGGCATCACGACCTGCGCGAAGCAGCCGATGGACACGACGGTCGACCCGGTGAGCGAGGCGGTGGCCGAGGACGCCGCCGAGCCCGTGCTCAAGGCCGTCGGCCAGGACGACGCGAAGGTGGACGCGAGCCAGACGGCCGGCGCCCAGCGGGTCGTGAACGCGGACCCCGTGCTGGACAAGCTGCCCACGAACGGCTGGACGACCGGGATCACCGTGAGCGGCCAGGGTGAAGTCGTCAGCGGCACAGGGCAGTTGGCGGCGCCGGAGAAGGGCGCGTCGTACCCGGTGCTGAGCGCCGCGCAGACGCTGGAACTGCTCAACTCGGCCCAGGGGACCACGCATCGGATGGGCATCGGCGGCTGCGCCGAGCCCGTACCGCTGAAGGACCGGCTGGAGCAGCCGTGCCGGAAGGTGACGACGGCCGAGGGGCCGGAGCAGTCGGTCGCGAAGGTGTCGGGGGCGGCGTTCGGGCTCGCCGCGCACACCTCGCAAGGGAAGCAACTCCTCGTACCGTCCTGGCTGTTCACCGTGGACGCGGCCACGCCGTACGTCGTGAGCTATCCGGCGGTCGACCCCAAGTACCTTGCCGGGGAGGCGACTCCGGCACCGTCCTCGCCGGGCAAGTCGATGCCGCGGAACGTGAAGGTCGACGGATACACCGCCTCCGGCGACGAGTTGACCGTGCGGTTCACGGGCGGGGTGTGCGGGGACTACAGCGTGAGCGCGAAGGAGACGGACGCGCAGGTGACCGTCACCGTGACGGAGACGCCGTGGCAGGACAAGGTCTGCATCATGATCGCCAAGGAGTACGACCGGACGGTGAAGCTGGAGAAGGCGCTGGGTGACCGGAAGGTCGTGGGGTCGGACGGGGCGGCGATCCCGATCGTGAAGCCGGGGGCGCGGCTGCCGGAAACGGTCCGGTAAGCACGTACAGAAAAATGGCGGCATCCCCTTCCGCAGGGGGTGCCGCCATTTTCGTACCCGCTAGTTGAACGAGTCGCCGCAGGCGCAGGAACCCGTCGCGTTGGGGTTGTCGATCGTGAAGCCCTGCTTCTCGATGGTGTCGACGAAGTCGATGGACGCGCCGCCCAGGTACGGGGCGCTCATGCGGTCGGTGACGACCTTGACGCCGCCGAAGTCCTTGACCACGTCGCCGTCGAGCGAGCGCTCGTCGAAGAAGAGCTGGTAGCGCAGGCCCGAGCAGCCACCGGGCTGGACGGCGACGCGCAGCGCGAGGTCGTCCCGGCCTTCCTGGTCGAGCAGGGCCTTCACCTTGGCCGCGGCGGCGTCACTCAGGATGATGCCGTCGGTGGCGGTGCTGGTCTCGTCCGATACGGACATCTACATCTCTCCCGGGTTGTACGGAGACTGCTTGCCGACGGTTGCAACCGACGGGGTCCCGGATTCATTCCGGGTCTGACGTTTCTTCTTCATGCTCGCACATGCCTCGCGGCACGGAAAATGCCTCGGCGGGGGGTATCGGGGCGCCCGCAGGGATTCACGTCACATCGACGCTATGACCATCGTCAAAGTGACACTAATCGCGTTATGATAGATAACGTCAGATCGACGAAAAGTAGAAAGGGTGCGTGTCGTGACCACCGCCCAGACCACGGAGCTCGACGTACAGCCGACTCCGCTCGCCCTGTTGCTGCTCGGCCGCGAGGCCGACCCCCGGAGCGAGCGAGGCGTCGAGTGCCCCGGTGACCTGCCCTCGCCGTCCGACCCCGACCTGATCGAGCGGGCCCGCGCGGCCAAGGAGAAGCTCGGCGACAAGGTCTTCGTCCTCGGCCACCACTACCAGCGCGACGAGGTCATCCAGTTCGCCGACGTCACGGGCGACTCCTTCAAGCTCGCGCGGGACGCCGCCGCGCGGCCGGAAGCCGAGTACATCGTGTTCTGCGGCGTCCACTTCATGGCCGAGTCCGCCGACATCCTCACCTCCGACGACCAGAAGGTCGTCCTTCCCGACCTCGCCGCCGGGTGCTCGATGGCCGACATGGCCACGGCCGAGCAGGTCGCCGAGTGCTGGGACGTGCTCACCGAGGCGGGTATCGCCGAGCAGGTCGTACCCGTCTCGTACATGAACTCCTCCGCCGACATCAAGGCGTTCACCGGGCGGCACGGGGGGACGATCTGTACGTCGTCCAATGCGCAGCGTGCGCTGGAGTGGGCCTTCGAGCAGGGCACTAAGGTGCTCTTCCTTCCCGACCAGCACCTCGGGCGCAACACCGCCGTCCGCGACCTCGGCATGTCCCTCGACGACTGCGTCGTCTACAACCCGCACAAGCCGAACGGCGGCCTCACCGCCGAGCAGCTGCGCGACGCGAAGATGATCCTCTGGCGGGGGCACTGCTCCGTGCACGGGCGCTTCTCGCTGGAGTCGGTGGAGGACGTGCGGGCACGGATACCCGGCGTGAATGTCCTGGTCCACCCCGAGTGCAAGCACGAGGTCGTGGCTGCGGCTGATTACGTCGGCTCCACCGAGTACATCATCAAGGCGCTGGAGGCCGCTCCCGCCGGGTCCAAGTGGGCCATCGGTACGGAGCTGAATCTCGTCCGGCGTCTTGCCAACCGGTTCGCTCCCGAGGGCAAGGAGATCGTCTTCCTCGACAAGACGGTGTGCTTCTGCTCGACCATGAATCGCATCGACCTTCCGCACCTCGTCTGGACGCTGGAGTCCCTCGCCGCGGGGAAGCTGATCAATCAGATCTCCGTCGACAAGGAGACGGAGAAGTTCGCGAAGGTGGCGTTGGAGCAGATGCTCTCACTGCCGTAAACGTCTTTATCGCGTAGTACGCGGGGCGCTCTCTCGGTCGATATCGAGGGGGCGCCCTGTGCGTTTCTTTCTATTCCTCCGGCGCCAGCCGTCCCCCACGGCTCTTCGCGATCCTCAGCGTGTCCTCCAACGCGGCGGCGAGCTGCACACCGGTGAACGCCAACTCCCTGTGCCTGGGCGTCGGTCCACGCAGCACGTCCTTCGCGTGGCCCAGAACGTCCCTCGCCGAGTCCAGGAGTTCGGCCTCCACCTTGTCCGCGAGCCGGCTCATCCTGCTCTCCGGGTTGTCCGTGCTCAGGTAACACGGCATGCCCGTGTCCGAGGTCCACGGCAGCAGCCGCAACTCCAACCGGGCTTTCCGGTCCCGTCATCAGGAATGGAACACCGGCGAAAGAGAGGGTTCGAACAATGACGTTCAGGCCGCAGGAGCTGACTCCTTTCCTCTCCGCGCGGCACTACTTCGGAGCGGAGATGCGGTACGACCGCGAGGCGGCCGGCCTGTCGCTGGTCCAGCTCGCGGGGATCGTGGCGTCGAGCAAGAGCACGCTGGCGCGGGTGGAGACGGCGGAGTTGATGCCGCCGCCGGATCTGCCGCCGCATCTGGACGCGGCGTTCGGGACGGGGAACAAGTACTGCAACCTGTACCAGCTGGCGCGGCGCGAGGCTCACCCGGACCAGTACCAGAGGTTCATGGACTTCGAGGCGCGGGCGGAAGTGATCGAGAACTACGAGTTGCAGATCATCCCCGGGCTGATGCAGACCAGGGAGTACGCCCACAGCCTGCTCAGGGTCCAAGAGGACCTGGCCTCGGAGCAGATCGAGGAACGCGTCGCCGGTCGGCTGTCCCGGCAGGACCGCCTGCGCACGCCTCAACGCCCCATGCGCTGGGCGATCATCGACGAGTCCATCCTCCGGCGGCAGGTCGGGACCCGGAGTGCATGCGCAACCAACTGGCCCACCTGCTCGAACCGGTGGATACTTCGGACAGTAAAGTCCAGGTGCTGCCGTTCAGTTCGGGTCCGCACTCGCTGATGGGTGGCTCTCTGACCCTACTGCCCCTTCCCAACGGCTCCACCATGGCCTGCGAAGAGGGCATCGAGGTCGGTCATCTCTACGAGGACCAGGACTCGGTGAAAAAGTGGCGCCGCCAGTACGAGGTACTGCGCGCCAACGCCCTACCGATGGCAGCCTCGGCGGAGTTGATCCAACAGGCGCTGGAGGACTACTAGACATGCGACACACCCCCGAGCTGAGCACGGCCCGTTGGCGCCGGAGCAGCTACAGCAACACCAACGGGGGGAATTGCGTCGAGATCGCTGAGGACTTCCCCGGAATCGTCCCCATCCGCGACAGCAAGGACCCCGGCGGCCCGATGCTCACTGTCCCAACGCCCGTCTGGGACACATTGAGGGTTTTCAGCGGTGC
>NZ_LIRL01000338.1 GCF_001419795.1 Streptomyces niveiscabiei | reverse complement strand
TTCGACCAGGCCCCCCGCACCCCCTCGCCCTCCTTCCGCAAGGCCCGCGAACTCATGCGCCCCGGACAGCAGTTGAGCGAGCACGCGGCCAAGCAACTGCTGCGCGCGTACGGAATCCGGGTGCCGCGCGAGCAGTTGGTGACCAGCGCGGCGGGCGCCGTACGGGCGGCGAGCCTCGTCGGCTACCCGGTCGTGATGAAGGCGTCCGGCGCGGACATCGCCCACAAGACGGAACTCGGCCTGGTGAAGATCGGCCTCACCTCGGCCAGCCAAGTCCGGGACGCCTACCGCGAGTTGACGGACATAGCCCGGTACGAGGACGTCGCGCTGGACGGCGTCCTGGTCTGCCAGATGGTCGCGCAGGGCGTGGAGATGGTCGTCGGCGTCAGTCATGACGCGCTGTTCGGGCCGACGGTGACGGTCGGGCTCGGCGGGGTCCTGGTCGAGGTCCTGCACGACACCGCCGTGCGCGTACCGCCCTTCGGAGAGACACAGGCGCGGGACATGCTGACGGATCTGCGGGGACGGGCGCTGCTGGACGGCGTACGGGGGAGGCCGCCGGCGGACCTGGACGCGCTGGTCGAGGTGATCCTGCGGGTGCAGCGGATGTCGCTCGAACTCGTCGACGACATCGCGGAGTTGGACATCAACCCGCTGATCGTGCTGCCCCGGGGCCAGGGGGCGGTGGCGCTGGACGCGCTGGCGGTGTGCCGGTGAGCACGCCCAGGTCGGACGGGCCCGGCACCGACGCCACGTCCAGAACGGTCGCTTCACCCGAGGCTCAGGCCGCCTCCAGCACCTCCCCTGAAACCGGCGCCGCCCCCGAAGCCCCCCTCCTCCACTCCACCGACGACCACGGCACCACCCGCCTCACCCTCAACCGACCCGAGTCCCTCAACGCCCTGACGCCGTCCCAACGGGACGCGATCATCGGCCAGTTGGCGGACGCCTCCGCCGACCCCGCCGTACGCGTCGTCGTCCTGACCGGCACCGGTCGCGGCTTCTGCGCGGGTGCCGACCTGCGGGGCGGCCCCGTGAGAGAGGTGCTGCCCGGGGACGTGTCGCGGACGCTGCGGCTCGGTGCGCAGCGGCTCGTCGCCGCCGTACTCGACTGCGAGAAGCCCGTGATCGCGGCGGTGAACGGGACGGCTGCGGGGCTGGGGGCGCATCTCGCCTTCGCCTGCGATCTCGTGCTCGCCGCCGAATCGGCCCGTTTCATCGAGGTGTTCGTGCGTCGGGGGCTCGTTCCCGACGCGGGCGGCGCCTATCTGCTGCCCCGGCTGATCGGGCCGCATCGCGCCAAGGAGCTGATGTTCTTCGGGGATTCGCTGTCGGCGCCGGAGGCCGAGCGGCTCGGTCTGGTCAACAGGGTTGTCCCGGACGGGGAGTTGGCGAAGACGGCACAGGAGTGGGCGGCCCGGCTTGCCACCGCACCCACCCGCTCCCTCGCCCTCACCAAGCAACTCGTCAACGCCTCCCTCGACTCCGACCGGGCCACCGCGTTCGCCGCCGAGGCCGCCGCGCAGGAGATCAACATGACGACGGCGGACGCGAGGGAGGGCCTGCGGGCGTTCGTCGAGCGCAGGGCCCCTGAATTCAGGGGGCGTTGACCCCGGAAGGCGTCCCGTCAGACGGGCCCCTCAGACGGGCCTGAGGATACGCAGCTCGCCCGCGTCAGGATCCCCGAACAGCACGAACAACTCCGGCGAGTCCTCCGTACCGCCGACGACCCAGTACGTCTCCGCCCCGCACCCCTCAAGGCGTACGACCGCACCATCGCGTTCCTCGGTCCCCTCGCCGGCGAACCCGTCGTAGCGGCCCTCGGTGTCGAGGAACCACGTGCCGGTCGCGTCGCAGACGTCGTAGACCTTGTCGGCGGACCAGTCCCCGTCGGGCCGCTGGGCGGGCAGGGCGTTCGCCTCGGCGTGGCCTCCTGGGCGCAGGGTCAGTTCCGCGCCGTCCGGGCCGCGCCAGACGCCGGTGAGGCGGTCGGCGGAGAGCCGGGGTGGCTCGTACTCCGGTACTAGACCTGCCGTATCAGCCGCGAGCATCCCCACGAGTACTACGCCGAACAGGGCCACCGAGGCGGGGACCGAGCGCCACCACACGCCTCCGGCCGACCACGGGTAGCTCCTGCGGCGTAGTACCAGGACCGCGAGCATCGGGAGGACGCCCAGCGCGGTCAAGGCGGCGGCGGTCGGCAGGAGAGGAGCGCCCAGGGTGAGGGTCGCGAGCACCGCCCACAGCGCGCTCACGAGCGCCGTAGCTCCCAGGTAGTACGACCACCCACCCTTGAGGGCCGCGAGCGTTCCGGCGGGGCGGGTGAGCAGGGCCGTCTGGAGCATGCCGGTGACCGGTACCCACAGCGGGGCGAACAGGAGGACACAGGCCCAGCCGAGGCTGGGCGGCGGGATGCCGTAGTCGTCCTGGCCCGAGGACAGGGCCAGCCAGACGACCAGGGCGGCCGGTATCTGTGCCGCCGCCGTCGCCGCGGCCACATGTGTGTCGGCAGGCGTCCAGCTCAGCCGGACCGCCTGGAAGGTCCCCCGCCTCATGAGGGGGAGCGTATGCGGGGGCGCGCACAGAAGGGTTCACCACCCCTGCAAAGAAGGGTTCACCACCCCTTCCGACCTGACGCTCCGTCAGCTTCAATGGGAGGGTGATGGGACACGCAGGCGCTGCGGCTGCCGCAGTCCGCTATCTGAGGGCCCTGCCGGGCGGCGGGGCGGCCGAGGGGCCGCCGGGGCCGCGCCCGGAGCTGCGGTGTGTGCGGGACGGCGAGGGCGCGCCGGTCGACCAGGCGGTTTTCCGGCAGGTGCTCGGGAACTTCGCGAGCGGGGTGACCGTTGTCACGGCACCGGCACCCGCGGAAACGGAAGGAGCGTCCCCCGCCGGGTTCGCCTGCCAGTCCTTCGCCTCCCTCTCCCTCGACCCACCCCTCGTCGTGTTCATGGTCGCCCGCACGTCCACGACCTGGCCCCGTATCGCCCGCGCCGGCGTCTTCTGCGTCAACGTCCTCGCGGACGACCAGTCCGACCTGTGCCGCGCCTTCGCCCGCAGCGGCACGGACAAGTTCGCCGGAGTGCCGTACGACACGTCCCCCGCCAGCGGGTCCCCCCGCCTCGCCGGCGCGCTCGCGTGGGTGGACTGCACGATCCACGCGGTCCACACGGGCGGCGACCACCTCATCGTCGTAGGGCGGGTGGACGCGCTGGGGACGACGGACGGCGAACGGGGACCGCTGCTGTTCCACCGGGGGCGGTTCGTCTGACCGGTCACGCGTCGCGGCGTGGTCTGCCTCTTCGCGGAGCCGGTGGCCGCCAGTCGTACACATCCTGTTCCGACAGGCCGAGGCGACTGACATGGTCCCGGAAAGCGTGCCGGAGAACTCACGGGTCTGTGGTCCGGTCCTCTTCGTTCTCGGACTCGGTGGTCCACGGCAATAGTTCCGCCAGCACGCTGAGCAGGGGAAGAGCCTGTTCAGGCCGGTCCGTAGAGGTCTCGGTCTCCAGCAGGTCCAGCACGGCCGAAGCCCGTTCGCGGCTGCTCCAGCCCGCCCAACCGAGCACCGTCGAGGACGAGAGGGGACCGGTGGCCGAGGGGAACGACACGAAACGCTCCTTCGGAACGTCGAATTTGCCGCGTAGGCGCCAGTAGGACGGCCGGAGGAAATCAGCCAGCAGGTAACGCGGCGGGACGGTGTCAGACGAGTTGGTGTCGGACGTGCCGGTGTCAGCGAGTCCTTGTGCGTCAGCCCTGCGTTGCGCCTTCCACAGCTCCTCCCATCGCGACCTCTTGGCGAGACCCGCCGCTCTGTACCGAAGCGGCCCCGCCTGGGGGACGTGCTCGTCGGCCAGCAGCTTCACGAGCAGCTCGGTCATGGTGGACGTCGGTGAGTGGAGGGCTGCCAGCTGCGTGAAGTCCTCGTCCTGCGACAGGAGTTCGGAGACCTGCCCGACGGACCGGGCAACCGGGTGGCCGCCTCTTGAGGATGTCTCGTACCACAGCCGAGAAGCCTCGCAGAGGCCGAGCAGACGATCCCGAAGAATCCCGTGCACCAGGGCGTCCCAGCCCTCTCTCGCCCAGCGCCGCTTGTGCTCAGGCCGCTCCAGCAGCGCCAGCAGCGGATTCTCCTCGATGGCCGCCACCCGGCGCTCCACCAGGTTCCGGTAGTCCGAGGGCCAGTGGTCCGGGATCTCGGTCATCGGGAGGGAATCGTGCCGGTCGAACCAGGTGGTCTCCGTCGCCCCCGCCGCGACCCTCCTGGCCAGCACGATCTCGAAGGACCGCTCCCCCAGGGTGAGGTCGGGTACGTCCGCCACGGAGGTCAGCTCTCCGTCGTCGGCGACCAGCCCGTATCGGACGTAGGTGTTCCAGTCGAGCTCTTCCTGAACCGCGATCATGCGCGACCTCACGTGGTGCCACCGGTTGCGGGACGCCGCGAGGAAACCTGCCGTGAGCCTGGTTCCCGGATCCGCGATCTCGGCCAGGACGCTCCGCGCCTCCGCCGCCAGACGGTCCAGCAGCCGCGCCTCCTCGGGCGACAGCGTGCGGGGAAGCGGCAGGTCCAGCAGCCTGGTCGAGGTGAACTCGTAGATCCTCTCCCAAACCTCACCGCCACGAAGCTGGTCGGCTCGTGGCTGCCCCTTGCTCTGGCTCATCTGCTTGAGCCAGAAACACACGGCCGAACTGTTGAGCACACCGAGGAGTTCGAAGTGGGAATCCTCGGTGGCATCCGGCTCCAGCCGGATCTCCGGCGCGGAGTTGAGCGGTACGGCGCCGTCCCGCAGCAGGCTGAAGTGGGCGTGCGTGGCCACCCAGGGGAAAACGATCGACCGGTCACGCGCCCCCACGTCGCGATGCCGGAGATCCGGTCGTCCAGCCACGACTGGCAGGTGTACGCCGTCATGCGGTGGACGAAGGCGGACTCGTACTCCGCACGCAGCCCCTCCGTCGCGGGCTCGTCCTCGGCCTGGGCCACCAGTCCTCAGCAACCTCCCGGACCCCGCATCTTCGGCGCCCTGAGCGCCGCTGGGGTCACATTCCTCAGCGTGGCCGGCCTGGGAATCACCATCGCCATGTGCCTGAGCCAACGAAGCTAGGATCATACTTCTAAGGCATACACCTCTAATGAAATCCACGGAGTGACTGTGTCACCGTCAAGGCCGCCCAAGCCGTCACGCGTCTTCGACCGAGCCCGCGAATGGGACGCCCTCACCTCGTTCGCGAGCAGTCCGCTGCCGTACGCCTCGCTCGGAGTCGTCAGCGGAAGGCGGCGTATGGGCAAGACGTACCTGCTGCGGGCGCTCGTCGAGCAGTACGGCGGCTTCTACTTCGCGGCCACCGACGCGACCGAGGCGGAATCGCTGCGCCAGTTCAGCACCGCGCTGGCCGAGCACGCCGGTTCCCCGGTGCCGTTCTCCTTCGCCACCTGGGACGACGCCATGTCGTACCTCTTCGGGCTCGCGGCACCCGGGGGACGGCACGGCGACGGCCCCGCCCTCGTGGTCATCGACGAGTTCCCCTATCTGGTGAAGGCGGCGCCGGAGCTCCCCTCTCTCGTCCAGCGGCTGATCGACCGCTTCCAGGGTGAGGAGAGCCGTATGCGGCTGCTGCTGTGCGGCTCGGCGATGTCCGTGATGGGAGGGCTCCTGGCCAGCAACGCGCCGCTGCGAGGCCGGGCTCAGCTCGAACTCGTCGTACGGCCCTTCGGGTACCGGGCGGCGGCGGACTTCTGGGGCGTCGCGACGCAACCGGACCTCGCCGTCCGGCTGCACGCGGTTCTCGGCGGTACGCCTGCCTATCGTCGGCAGTTCCTGGCCGACGACGTCCCCTCAGGTCCGAGCGACTTCGACGACTGGCTCTGCCGTACCGTCCTGTCGCCGTTCAGCCCGCTCTTCCGGGAAGCCCGGTATCTCCTCGCCGAGGAGGCCGAGATCCGTGACACCGCCCTGTATCACTCGGTGCTCGCCGCCGTCGCCCAGGGCAACGCGACGCGCGGCGGCATCGCGGGCTACATCGGCCGCAAGTCCGTGGACATCTCCCATCCGCTCAACGTCCTGGAGGACAGTCACCTCCTGGCGCGGGAGGCCGACGTCTTCCGGGCCGGCAAGTCGCGGTACCGCGTCACCGAACCCCTGATCAATTTCTACGAGGCCGTCATGCGCCCCGCCTGGGCCCGGCTGGAGAGCGGTCAGGCGGCGGACGTGTGGGCGCGGTCCGGCGAACGCTTCGCGGCGCAGGTGGTCGGGCCGCACTTCGAGGCGATGTGCCGCGAGTACGTGCTGGGTCCCGGGCAGTCGCTGCTCGGGACGGCCCTCGGAGAAGTGGGGTGCGGCATCGTCGCCGATCCCAGGGAACGCCGTCAGATCGAGATCGACGTGGCCGTCGTCGAGCAGGGGACCGGCGCGAGCCGTCCGTCGGTCGCCCTGCTCGGCGAGGTGAAGTGGGGCACTGTCATGGGCCGCTCTCACCTCGACCGGCTGAGCCGCGCGAAGGAACTGCTCACCGCACGCGGTACGGATACGTCGCACTGCGGGCTGGCGTGCTTCAGCGCGGCGGGTTTCACCGACTCGCTGCGCGCGGAGGCGTCCCGAGGAGGGATCCTGCTGGTCGGACTCGACGAGTTGTACGGACGGGCCACGCCGACCGGCTTCCTGATCTAGCGCCGTCCGGTCCGCCGGATCACACCGCCGCAAGCACCCCCACCCCCCGCCGCCGTATCAGCAGCGCCATCAGCGCCGCCGCCGCGCACAGCGCGCCCGACGCGTACCAGACCACGTTGTACGAGCCGAAGGCGTCCCGGGCGACGCCGCCGAGGAAGGCGACGAGGGCCGCGCCGACCTGGTGGGACGCGAGGACCCAGCCGAAGACGATCGCCGAGTCGTCGCCGTACTGCTCGCGGCACAGGGCGAGGGTGGGCGGGACGGTGGCGACCCAGTCGAGGCCGTAGAAGACGATGAAGAGGATCATCGGCGGGTGGACGGTCGCCGCGAGCAGCATCGGCAGGAAGAGGAGCGAGACGCCGCGCAGCGCGTAGTAGACGGCGAGGAGGCGGCGCGCGTCGAAGCGGTCGGTGAACCAGCCGGAGGCGATCGTGCCGACGACGTCGAAGACGCCGATCACCGCGAGGAGCGAGGCGGCGGCCGTGACGGGCATGTGGTGGTCGTGCGCGGCGGGCACGAAGTGGGTCTGGATCAGGCCGTTGGTGGACGCGCCGCAGATCGCGAAGCTGCCCGCGAGCAGCCAGAACGGGCCGGTGCGCGCCGCCTCGAACAGGACGGTCAGCGCGCGCCGCGCGGCGCCCGTGACGGGCGGCGGCTTCTCGACGTACTCCTTCGCGCCGTACGGCGCCGCGCCGACGTCCGCCGGGTGGTCGCGCAGCAGCAGCCAGACGAAGGGGACGACGGTCAGCGCGGCGAGCGCGACGGTCACCGCGGCCGGGCGCCAGTCGTAGCGGGTCACCATCCAGGACAGCAGCGGCAGGAAGATCAGCTGGCCCGACGCGGACGCGGCGGTGAGGATGCCGCTGACCAGGCCCCGGCGCTCGGTGAACCACCGGTTGGTGACGGTCGCCGCGAACGCCAGCGCCATCGAGCCGGAGCCGAGGCCGACCAACAGGCCCCAGTACAGCATCAGTTGCCAGGCCGCCGTCATCCATACGGTGAGTCCGGAGCCGATCGCTATCACCGTCAGCGCGATCGCGACGACCCTGCGGATGCCGAAGCGGTCCATCAGCGCCGCCGCGAACGGCGCGGTCAGGCCGTACAGCGCGAGGTTGACGGAGACGGCCGCGCTGATCGTCCCGCGCGACCAGCCGAACTCGTCGTGCAGGGGGTCGATCAGCAGACCCGGCAGCGACCGGAAGGCCGCCGCGCCGATGATCGTGACGAAGGTGACGGCGGCCACGAACCACGCGCGATGCACTCGCCGCTTCCCACGCGGCGCGCGGGGCTGCGCGGTCGCGGAGGGGTCGGGGGCGGAGGGTCCGGA
>NZ_LIRL01000337.1 GCF_001419795.1 Streptomyces niveiscabiei | reverse complement strand
CCGAGGACTGCCTCTACCTGAACGTATGGACCCAGCCGGCCCCCGGCCCTCACCCCGTCATCCTGTGGATCTACGGTGGCGGCTTCGAGCACCCCCGTACAGCGACGGCGAGGCGCTCGCCCGGCTCACCGGCGCGGTCGTCGTCACCGCCAACTACCGGCTGGGCGCCCTGGGCTGGCTGCACCTCGCCGACCTGGGTCATACCTGGGAGGGATCGACGAACCTCGGCCTCCAGGACCAGACCGCAGCCCTGCGCTGGGCCGGGGACAACATCGCCGCGTTCGACGGCGACCCGGGCAATGTCACCCTGGCGGGCCAGTCCGCCGGGGCCTTCTCGATCGGCGCACTGCTCGCCGCCCCGGCCGCGACCGGCCTGTTCCACAAGGCGATCCTCCAGAGCGGGAGCACGTCGAGGATCTTCGACCGGACGACCGCGACCGCACTTGCCGAGGACCTGATCGCCGAGCTGAAGCCGGATGACGCGGAGGGCCTGCGCACGGTCCCCGCTCAGCGCGTCGTGGCCGCCCAGGAGACCGTCGTCACCCGCGACATCGGCAGCCGCAACCTCCCCGGCGGACGCGCCTGGGGCGTCGTCCTGGACGGCCACGTCCTGCCCGCCGCACCCCAACACGCCCCGCGCCACCCGCGACGAGTTCCGCCTCTTCCGGCGGCTCGCCGGAGACGCCTTCCGCCCGGCCGACGAGTACGCCCTGCACGCCGAGATGCGCCGGGCCGGCACCACCGACCCGGCACGCCTCCTCGACGAGTACCGCCCCCGGACGGGTGCGACGGAACTGGCCGACCTGCGCGCGGAGTTCCTCGGCGACGCGATCTACCGGACCCCGGCGACCCGCCTGGCCCGCGCCCAAGTCGCCGCAGGCGGACGGGCGTTCCACTACCTCATGCTCGACGAACCGTGCGGCCCCGACCTGGGTGCCTTCCACGGCGTCGACCTGCTGTACGTCTTCGACAAACTGCCCCTGGCCGGCGCGGACACCCCCGAGCACCGCGCGGTACGCGACCGACTCACCGCCGCCTGGCGGGACTTCGCGGCGCACGGCGACCCCGGCTGGGCCCCGTACGACGGCAACTCCCGCGCGTTCGGCGGCACTTCGGACATGGTCGCGGAGCCGCCGGATCGACGGCCCGCAGAGCCCGCGCACGGCATCCCCACCGCCCGGGAGACCGCCGAGCCCGCGACGAGACCCTCCCGCACCCCCTGAAAGGCGGAATTCCCGCCGGACCGGATCGCCCCTGAGTGATTTCCCCCCGATGCTGGAGAAAGGAAAATCCGGCGAAGGGGAATTCCATGGCGCGCACCGGACGGCGCACGCGGATCGTGCTCGCAACAGCGATTCTGGCCGCTTTCCTCACGGGAGCGGCGGAGGAGAGCGAACGCGCCCGGATCTGCCTGGTCCCGCCCGGAAATCCGGACGCGGAACGCACGGTGAGCGTCCCGGCGAAAAGCGTCCCCGCGCTGCTGCGGACGACCGCTTCGTACGCCGGTCCCTGCGCCGAGTACGGCAGCTCCGTCCCTCTCGGCGACGGGGTACTACGGGCGTACGTCCAGCGGGTCGGCGCACGTCCGGTGGCCGTCGGGGTCGCGTTCCCGGCGTCGTCCCTGCGCGGACTCCCGACGGCCGCCAGCGACGGAAAGCACTGTTTCGACAAGGACGGAAACGGCGCCATCGACCTGCACACGGAATGCTCGGTGGGCCACGAGAACGTGCTGAAGCTGCCTGCCGGAGCGGGCCCGTTCAGCTGGGAGCTGGTGAACTGGAACCCCGAAGGCCATATTCCCAAAGGTGTTTACGACACCCCCCACTTCGACTTCCACTTCTATATCCAGCCGCTCGCCGAACGGAACGCGATCAGACCCGGACCGTGCCCAGCACTGACGGACTGCGCGGATTACGCCCGGGCGAAGAAACCCGTACCGAGCCGCTACCTCGCCCCCGATTTCGTGGACGTCGACGCGGTCGAACCGGCGATGGGCAACCACCTCCTCGACGCGAGGGCCCCGGAGCTGAACGGCGGCCCGTTCACCCGCACATGGATCTACGGGACGTACGACGGGGAGATCACCTTCTACGAGGCGATGATCGCGAAGTCGTGGCTGGAGAACCTCAGAAGCGCCCGCAGCGGCGACACCTGCACGCCCTTCCGGCAGCCCCAGGCGTGGCGGAACAGCGGCTGGTACCCGACCAGTTACTGCGCCGAGTACCGCGAGAACCGGAAGGAGTACGCGGTCTCGCTGACCGACTTCGTTTACCGCGACGGAAGTTGACGCCCCCTCAGAACTCCCGGTCCACCGCCTCCGCGAACCGCACCAACAGCCGCGAGAACTCCCGCACTTCGGCCTCCGGCCACCCCGCCACCAACCCGTCGAACACCCCTTGCTGGAACTCCCGCGACCGCGCGAGCAGTTCCTCCCCGCTCGGCGTCAGCTCCAGCACCCGCCGCCGGCTGTCCCGCACGGACGCCCCCTGGGTGACGTACCCGCTCCTGACCGCGTCGGACACCATCCGGCTCGCGGTCGACGGGTCCAGCTTCAGCCGTTCGGCGACGGAACCGACCGTCACCTCGGGGTCGTCGGACGCGGCGGCGGCGTCCCCGACGGCCTGGACGACGAGGATGTGGATGAGCCGGTCCTGCTCGACGGACCCGGGCCGGCGGCCCAGGACGCGGACGACGCGGAAGAGGGCGGGGCCGGGTTCGTCGAGGCTGCTCATGCGGGGGACGGTAACAGATGTGTTCGCCGCGCATATATCGCTGTACGGGTCGAGTCACTCCGCCTTAGCATGTGTGTGTCACACATATATAGGAGCCCACTCATGCCCACAGCCCTGCTCCCCCTCACCGGCGTCCTCCTCGCCCAACTCCTCGCCATGCTCGACACCAACGTCACCGCCACCGCCACGCCCGTGATCATCGACGAGTTCGGCGCGCTGGACTCGTTCTTCTGGGTCGCCACCGCCTACACCCTCGCCGCGACCGTCACGACACCCCTGTACGGCAAGCTGGGCGACCTCTTCGGCCGCAAACCGGTCTTCGTGTTCGCGATGGCCGCGTTCCTCACCGGCTCGGTGCTCAGCGGCCTCGCGCAGTCGCTGCCCCAACTCGCCCTGTTCCGGGCGGTGCAGGGCGTCGGCGCGGGCGGGTTCATCGTCTCCGCGCTGGCCCTGTACACCGAACTGCTCACCCCCGGGCAGCGCGCCCGCTTCCAGGGCTGGTTCTCCACCGCGCTGACCGGCTGCGCCGCGCTCGGGCCGCTCGCCGGCGGGTACGTCACCGACGGCTGGGGCTGGCGCTGGATCTTCTACCTCAACCTCCCCCTCGGCGCGGTGTCCCTGCTGCTCGTCCTCACGACGCTCAAACCGGCCCGCCAGACGAGCCGCCCGGCGGTCGACTACGGGGGCGCCGTCCTGACCGGGGGAGTGGCGACCGGCCTCGTCCTCGTCTCCGCCTGGGCGGGTACGGAGCACAGCTGGGCCTCGCCGACGATCCTCGCGCTGATCGGCGGGACGATCCTCCTCGCCGCCGCCCTCGGTGCGGTCGAACGCCGGGTGCGCGAACCCGTCGTCCCGCTCCACCTGCTGCGCCGACCGATCCTCACCATCTCCAACGCGCAGGCGTTCGCGTCCGGGGCCGCGATGTCCGGGGCGCTGATGTTCCTGCCGGTCTTCCTCCAGGTCACCACCGGCGGCTCGGCCACCGACTCCGGGCTCCTGCTGCTGCCGCTGACCCTCGGCATCGTCCTCGCCGCGCTCTGCGCGAGCCCGCTGATGGTGCGGTTCGGGCGCGAGAAGTGGTTCGGCGCGGGCGGGGTCGCGGTCGCCGGCCTCGGTCTGGGCCTGCTGGTCACCCTGACACCCGACACCGGCCGGGCCCTCTCCGCCGGCTATACGGTCCTCATCGGCGTCGGCCTCGGGCTGATGACCCAGGTGTACGCGCTCGCCGTCATGAACAACTCCCCGATACGGGATCTCGGCGCGGCGGTCTCCCTCCAGACCCTCTCCCGCCAGCTCGGCGGCTCCCTCGGACTCGCCGCGTTCAACGCCGTCTTCCACGCGAAACTCGTCTCGGACCTCTCCGGGCTCGACGCGGAGCAACTGCGGACCGCTCAACAGCCGGAACGCGTCCACCAGTTGACCGGGGCCCTGCGAGAGACGGTACTGAACGCGTACGCCTCCGCCGTCGACCGCGTCTTCCTCGTCGCCGCGTGCGTCCTCGCCGTCGCGCTCGCCCTCGCCCTGCTCCTCAAGCTCCCGGACCGGTCCGACGAACCCGTGAAAGAGCCCGCACAGACCTGAACAACACCGGCGCCGACACCTTCACCGCACGCGGATGAACCGCGACACCACCCCGACCTCCTCCGTGATCCGCCCCGCGGCGTCCAGCAGTTCGGGCAGGATCATGGACAGGCACTCCTCGACGGACCGCCGCGCCACATGAGTCGCCGCGCTCACCGCCCCCACGACCCGCCCGTCCCGCCCTCGCACCGGCACGGCGACGGACCGCAGCCCGTCCTCCAACTCCTGGTCCACCAGGGCGAATCCCCGGACCCGCACCTCATCGAGCACCTCCCGCAGCACCCCGGCGTCCGTGACGGTCCGCGAGGTGAACGCC
>NZ_LIRL01000336.1 GCF_001419795.1 Streptomyces niveiscabiei | reverse complement strand
CGTACTGCTGCTGGTCGTACTGCGGGTAGACCGGTTGACCGTACTGGTCGTACTGCTGCTGGTCGTACTGGGGTTGATCGTGCTGGGGCTGCCGGCCGTAGCCGGGCTGCTGGTCGCCGCCCGTCCAGCCGTTGTAGGCCGCCTGCTGCTGCGACTGCGGGTACTGCTGCTGGTGGCCCCCGTAGGCAGGCTGGTGCCCCAGGGGCGCCTGCTGCCCTTCCCATCCGCCGTCCCCGAACAACGGGTCCTCCGGATGCCACGGTGCGGGGCCCGGGCCCCGGCCATACTCAGTCATCGATCCCCTAGAGCCGCGAGGCGGCGGTTCGCGGCTGGGGGGTCCGGCTGCGGTTCCGCCTCTGTCGTGCGGAGGCTGTTCGAACACCTCCGCATCGCGCGGAACGTTACCGTATCGCGATCAGATGACCACTTAGACGCCCTCTCCGGGTGCTTTACCTGACACCCGTTCGGATTCCAGCGCCTGCTGAAGGATGATCACAGCGGCGGCCTGGTCGATGACGGAGCGTCCCTTCTTCGACTTCACGCCCGAGGCGCGCAGCCCCTGGCTGGCCGTCACGGTCGTCATCCGCTCGTCCACGAGCCGAACCGGAACCGGGTCGACCGCCTTGGCCAGTGCCTCGGCGAACCCCCGGACCTTGACCGCCGCCGGGCCCTCGCCCCCCTTGAGGGAGCGCGGGAGCCCGACGACGATCTCGATCGGCTCGTACTCGTCGACCAGTTGCTTCAGCCGGCGCCGGGCAGCCGGTACGTCCTTGCCGGGGACCGTCTCGACCGGGGTCGCGAGGATCCCGTCGGGGTCGCACGAGGCGACCCCGATCCGGGCGTCCCCGACGTCGATCGCGAGCCGGCGTCCTCGGCGCATCAGTTGGCCGTCTCGGCGACCAGCCGCTCGACCGCGTCGACGGCCTCGCCGACAGCGGCCGGGTTCTGGCCACCGCCCTGGGCGACGTCCGGCTTCCCGCCGCCACCGCCGCCGAGCGTCTTGGCGGCCGTGCGAACCAGGTCGCCCGCCTTGAGACCGCGCTCGCGGGCGGCCTCGTTGGTGGCGATCACGGTCAGCGGTTTGCCGTTGTTCACGGTGAACAGGGCGACGACGGCGGCCCGCCCGCCCTGGACGCGGCCCCGCACGTCGAGGACCAGCTTGCGCAGGTCGTCCGGGGTCGTCCCGTCCGGGACCTGCCCGGTGACCAGGGCGATGCCGCGCACGTCCTTGGCGGAGTCGGCGAGTCCGGCGGCGGCCTGGAGGACCTTCTCCGCGCGGAACTTCTCGATCTCCTTCTCGGCGTCCTTCAGCTTGCCGAGCATGGCCGAGATCTTCTCCGGCAGCTCCTCCGCACGCCCCTTGACCAGCTCCTGGAGCTGGGCGACGACCGTGTGCTCGCGGGCCAGGAAGTTGTAGGCGTCGACGCCGACGAGGGCCTCGATCCGGCGCACACCCGAGCCGATCGACGACTCCCCGAGCAGCTTGACCAGGCCGAGCTGCGAGGTGTTGTGGACGTGCGTGCCGCCGCACAGCTCCTTGGAGAAGTCCCCGATGGTCACGACGCGCACCCGCTCGCCGTACTTCTCGCCGAACTCGGCGATGGCACCCTGCTTCTTCGCCTCGTCGATCCCCATGACCTCGGCGCGCACGTCGAGGTCGTGGGAGAGCACCTCGTTGATCTTCTGCTCGACGTCGGTCATCACGGCCGTCGGGACGGCGGACGGCGAACCGAAGTCGAAGCGGAAGCGGCCCGGCTGGTTCTCGGAACCGGCCTGGGCGGCCGTCGGGCCGAGCGCGTCGCGCAGGGCCTGGTGGGTGAGGTGCGTGGCCGAGTGGGCGCGGGCGATGGCCGTGCGGCGCCGGGAGTCGATCGTGGCGTGGGCCTTGGCCCCGACGGTCACCTCGCCGACCTGGACGACGCCCTTGTGGACGTACACCCCCGGCACCGGCTTCTGGCAGTCGCGGACCTCGATGACGGCACCCGAGTCGACCCGGATCTTCCCGGTGTCGCCGATCTGGCCGCCGCCCTCGGCGTAGAACGGGGTGCGGTCGAGGACGATCTCGACCTCGTCGCCCTCGGTGGCGGCCGGCGAGGAGACGCCGTCGACGAGGATGCCGACGATCGTGGTCTCGCCCTCGGTGTCGGTGTAGCCGATGAAGTCGGTCTCACCGGCCTGGTCGGCGATCTCCCGGTAGGCGCCGGCTCCGGCGTGGCCGGTCTTCTTGGCCTGGGCGTCGGCCTTGGCGCGCTCCCGCTGCTCCTTCATCAGGCGGCGGAAGCCGTCCTCGTCCACGGACAGGCCCTGTTCGGCGGCCATCTCCAGGGTGAGGTCGATCGGGAAGCCCCACGTGTCGTGCAGGAGGAACGCCTTGTCGCCGGCGAGGACGGTCTTCCCGGCGGCCTTGGTCTCCTCGACGGCCGTGTCCAGGATGTTCGTCCCGCCCTTGAGGGCCTTCAGGAACGCGGCCTCCTCGGCGAGCGCGACCGTCTCGATGCGCTTGCGGTCGGTGATCAGCTCCGGGTACTGCTGGCCCATCATGCCGATCACGACATCGACGAGGTCCTTGACGACCGGACCGGTGGCGCCGAGCAGACGCATGTTGCGGATGGCGCGGCGCATGATGCGGCGCAGGACGTAGCCCCGGCCCTCGTTGCCGGGGGTGACGCCGTCGCCGATCAGCATCACGGACGTACGCATGTGGTCGGTGACCACGCGCAGGGAGACGTCCGAGGCGTGGGCGTCGCCGTAGCGGACGCCGGTCAGCTCGGTGGCCTTGTCGATGACGGCCATCGAGGTGTCGATCTCGTACATGTTCTGCACGCCTTGCAGGATCATCGCGAGGCGTTCGAGGCCGAGGCCCGTGTCGATGTTCTTGCTGGGGAGTTCGCCGAGGATCGGGTAGTCCTTGCCGCGTCCCTCACCTCGCTCGTACTGCATGAAGACGAGGTTCCAGATCTCGACGTACCGCTCGTCGTTGACGGCGGGACCGCCTTCGACGCCGAACTCGGGGCCGCGGTCGTAGTTGATCTCGGAGCAGGGACCGCAGGGACCGGGAACACCCATGTCCCAGTAGTTGTCCTTCTTGCCGAGGCGCTGGATGCGCTCCTTCGGTACGCCGACGACCTCGTGCCAGATGCGCTCGGCCTCGTCGTCGTCCAGGTAGACGGTGATCCACAGGCGCTCGGGGTCGAGGCCGTAACCGCCCTTGTCCTGGGGGCTGGTGAGCAGCTCCCAGGCGTACGTGATGGCGCCTTCCTTGAAGTAGTCGCCGAAGGAGAAGTTGCCGCACATCTGGAAGAACGTGCCGTGGCGGGTGGTCTTGCCGACCTCTTCGATGTCGGGCGTACGCACGCACTTCTGCACGCTGGTCGCGCGCGACCACGGCGGCTTGACCTCACCGAGGAAGTACGGCTTGAAGGGAACCATGCCGGCCGGGACGAGGAGCAGAGTCGGGTCGTCCGCGATGAGCGACGCCGAAGGCACGACGGTGTGCCCGCGCTCCTCGTAGAAGCTCAGCCAGCGGCGGCGAATCTCGGCCGACTCCATCAGTGGTCCTCATTCCGGTTGTACGTATACGTCGTGTTGGGGTACGTCGTGTTCTCGATGGCGGCGACGCGCCGGGGTGCGGGGAGTTCGGGCGTCTGCTCGATGCCGAGCGCGTCCTGGAGCTCGGCCTCCCGCTGGGCCATGCCGTCCCGGACGTCGAGCGCGAAGCCGACCGCGCGGTCCTTGAGCCGCGTGCCCGTCTCCAGCGCCTTGTTCGCCGCGGTCGCGGCGAGGCTCTCCGGGGTGAGCTGCTTCAGTTTGCGGTTGACCTTGGTGGTGGCCCAGACACCGGCTGCGACGCCGGTCGTGAACCAGAACGTACGGCGGAACATCGCTGCTCTCAGTCCCTCTTCCCACGGACGCGGCCCACGATCACGGTGCGGCGGGGGTCGTCCCCTCTGCCGCCGCCGAGTGCCCGGCGTACGCCGTACCCGAACGCGGCGACCTTCACGAGAGGCCCGCCGAACGTCGAGGCGACCGTCGTCGACAGCGCGGAGGCGTTCGAGGTGACCTCCTGGACGTCCGAGGCGATCGCGTCGACCCGGTCGATCTGCGTCTGCGCGGAGCGTACGGCCGTGGAGGCGTCCGCGAGCAGCGGTACGGCCTGGTCGGTCACGTCCGCCACGAGCTTGGTCGTCGCCCTGAGCGTCTGGGCCAGCCTCACCAGCGCGACGGCGAGGAAGGAGACCAGGATCGCCCAGAAGACGGCCACGATGATCCCGGCTACCTCGCCTCCGGACACCGCCGCACCTGCTTCCCTGAACAGCCCACTCAAAATGAGTGGGCTGGACGAGCCTATCGCGCCCGACGCGGCACTTCGCACCGCATTACGGGCACGCGAAAGCCCGCCGCCCCCAAGGGGGCAGCGGGCTCCGAGCGGTACTACAACCGGTGAAGAATCAACGGGCGTAGTACTCGACGACCAGCTGCTCGTCGCAGATGACCGGAACTTCCTTGCGGTTCGGCTCGCGGTCCAGGCGGAACGCCAGGGCCTTGAGGTTCACCTGGAGGTAGCGCGGGGTCTCGCCGTCGGGGGCGAAGCCACCCTCACGGGCGATCGTGAAGAGCGTCTTCTCCTTGGAGCGCTCGCGCACCTGGACGACGTCGTCGGGACGGACACGGAACGAGGGCTTGTCGGTCTTCTGACCGTTGACCTCGATGTGGCCGTGGACGACCATCTGGCGGGCCTGGTAGATCGTGCGGGCGATGCCCGAACGCAGGACCAGCGCGTCGAGACGGCGCTCCAGCTCCACGATCAGGGCCTCACCGGTCTTGCCCTGGACCTTGGAGGCGCGCTCGTAGGCGCGGACGAGCTGGCGCTCGGAGAGGTCGTACTGCGCGCGCAGACGCTGCTTCTCCAGCAGACGGACCTTGTAGTCCGAGTTCTGCTTGCGGCCACGGCCGTGCTCGCCCGGCGGGTAGGGGCGGGCCTCGAAGTACTTGACGGCCTTCGGGGTCAGCGCGATGCCGAGGGCACGCGACTTCTTGACCTTGGGGCGGGACTGGTTCGCCACTTTGTTCTCTCCGTAATGTTTCTTCGGCTTGTCAGCAGCAACGAGAGGTCGCAATCCGCAGCCGGGGAAACCCTCTTCGCCTCGCTCGAGCAAGGCGGCTCGGGCAGCCGCTCCCCTGGTCTGGGCACATACGTGCAGCACGCGAGTGGCCCACCGACCGGTTCTCGCCCTGGGGCGGATGGTGGTGGGCTGCCCGCGACACCGTTCGACGGTGCGCGACGCTCCTGGAGCCCCCTCGCGGGGGTTCCGGCCGGTCGTCCCGCTCTGACAGCGCGGGACACGGCACTTCGGGCGAGTCTACAGGGCGCTCAGGGCCGCTTGCGACCGAGGTGCTTCCTGGTCCACTCGACGGCGTCCGCGTACCGCGCCTCCGCGCCGTGCCGGGTGGGCGTGTAGTACTCGCGGTCCTTGATCTGGTCCGGGGCGTACTGCTGCTCGGCGATGCCCTCGGGGATGTCGTGCGGGTAGACGTACCCCTGCGCGTGGCCCAGCTTGGCCGCGCCCTTGTAGTGCCCGTCGCGCAGGTGCGTCGGCACCGGTCCGGCCAGGCCCTTGCGGACGTCCTCCAGGGCGGCGCCGATCGCGGTCGTCGCCGCGTTGGACTTGGGCGCGAGGGCGAGGGCGATGGTGGCGTGGCTGAGGGTGAGGGCGGCCTCGGGGAAGCCGATCATGGCGACGGCCTGCGCCGCGGCGACGGCTATGGGGAGGGCGTTCGGGTCGGCGAGGCCGATGTCCTCGCTGGCCGAGATCATCAGGCGGCGGGCGATGAAGCGGGGGTCCTCGCCGGCCTCGATCATGCGGGCCAGGTAGTGCAGGGCGGCGTCCACGTCGGAGCCGCGGATGGACTTGATGAGGGCGCTGGCGACGTCGTAGTGCTGGTCGCCGTCGCGGTCGTACTTGACCGCCGCGCGGTCGACGGTCTGCTCCAGGGTCGCGAGGGTGATCTCGGTCTCCGCCTGGTCGAGGGCGGCTCCGGCGGCGGCCTCCAGGGCGGTGAGGGCGCGGCGGGCGTCTCCTCCGGCGATGCGCAGGAGGTGGTCCTCGGTGTCCTCGGGGAGGGTGACGGCGGATTTCAGGCCGCGGTCGTCGGTGACGGCCCTTCTGAGGAGGCCGCGCAGGTCGTCGTCCGTGAGGGGTTCGAGGGTGAGGAGGAGGGAGCGGGACAGGAGGGGGGAGATGATCGAGAAGTACGGGTTCTCGGTGGTCGCCGCGATGAGGGTGACCCAGCGGTTCTCGACGGCGGGGAGGAGGGAGTCCTGCTGGGCCTTGCTGAAGCGGTGGATCTCGTCGAGGAAGAGGACGGTCTCCTTGCCGTATCCCCCGCTCGCGCGGCGCGCGCCGTCGATGACCGCGCGGACCTCCTTGACGCCTGCGGTGATCGCCGACAGCTCCACGAACCGCTTGTTGGTGGCCTTCGAGACGACGTACGCGAGGGTCGTCTTGCCCGTGCCGGGCGGGCCCCAGAGGACCACCGAGGAGACTCCGGCCGGACCGCCCGCGCCCTCGCCGACCAGGCGGCGCAGCGGGGAGCCGGGCTTCAGGAGGTGCTGCTGGCCCGCGACCTCGTCGAGCGTGCGCGGGCGCATCCTCACCGCCAGGGGGCTCCCCGTCGGGTCCTTCTCCTGGCGGTCTTCGGCGGCTGCGGTGAACAGATCGGGCTCCACACGGAAACCCTAAGTCACAGCACTGACAACGCGGGCCTGGCCTCGAAAAGGCCAGGTCAGCTGGTCCAGAAGTCCCACCAGCGGGTCAGGATCAGCATCCCGATGATCCCGATGTGCACGGCCGGCAGCACCCACGTGAACTCGCCGAAGAAGCTCTTCAGCCAGGCAGGCCCCGGCAGGAAGCCGTTGCGGACGTTGAACGACGTCACGTACCAGAACATGATGATCGTCGCGACCCAGGCCAGCGAGCACCACAGGCACAGCGCGTTGATCCGGTACAGCGACTGGAACTGGAGCCACGTGCAGAACCCGACCCCGAACAGGGTGCCGAAGTTGAAGGTGAGCCAGTACCAGCGGGGGAACCGGGCGCGGCCCAGCAGGCTCATGCCGACGGCGATGACGATGCCGTAGCAGACCAGTCCGAGCATCGGGTTGGGGAACCCGAAGGCCGCGGCCTGCTTGGACTCCATGACGCTGCCGCAGGAGACGACCGGGTTGAGGCTGCACCCGGGGACGAACGTCTTCCCCTCGACCTTGGCTTCGAGCAGCTTGAACTTGTCGATGGTGATGACCCAGGCGGCGAGCAGCCCCGCCGCGCCCGTGATCACCAGCATCAGCGCGAACGCCCTGCTGCCGCCCACCGCTCGGGACGCGTCGGCGGTGGCGCGCTCCGGCTCGTGGTCCATGGAGACCTCTTTGACTGTCGTCTTGCTCATCACGCCGATCCGTCAAGTCGAGAGGGGACGTACTTCTGACAGCGCTCATTCTGCCGCACCCGTCCCGTCGTCCACCGTTCGATGGACATAAGGACGCCCTGCCGGAAGCCTGTTCAGGACAGGTGACCGGCCCGGAAACGGCGAGGCCGGAATCGCCCGTGAGGACGATTCCGGCCTTGTCGTGTTGACGGTTAGGAAGACGGTGTGAGCCGCGACGTCAGCTCCGCCACGATCTGGTCCACGGCGACCGCCGCCTGCTCCCCCGACTCCATGTCCTTGAGCTGGACGACGCCCTCCGCGAGGTCCCGCTCCCCCGCGACCAGCGTGTAGCGGGCGCCGGAGCGGTTGGCGTTCTTCATGGCGCCCTTGAGGCCCTTGTTGCCGAACGCGAAGTCGGCGGCGACGCCGGCCCTGCGGAGCTCGGCGACCTTGCCGAAGAGGACGCGGCGGGCCTCCTCGCCGAGCGGGACGGCGTAGACCGAGGTCACGGCCGGGAGGTCGAGGACGATGCCCTCGGCCTCCAGGGCGAGGACCGTGCGGTCGACGCCGAGGGCCCAGCCGATGGACGGGAGGGCGGGGCCGCCGAGCATCTCGGAGAGGCCGTCGTAGCGTCCGCCGCCGCCGACCGCCGACTGCGCGCCGAGGCCGTCGTGGACGAACTCGAAGGTCGTGCGCATGTAGTAGTCGAGGCCGCGGACCAGCTTCGCGTCGTCCTCGAAGACGACGCCCTCGGCGCTCAGGAGCGCGCGGACCTCCTCGTGGTACGCCTTGCACGCGTCGCACAGGTAGTCCCGCAGGAGCGGGGCGTCCGCGAGCTGCTTCTGGACGTCGGCCCGCTTGTCGTCGAGGACGCGCAGCGGGTTGATCTCGGCCCGGCGCAGGGTCTCCTCGTCGAGGTCGAGGCCGCGCAGGAACGTCTGGAGGGCCTCGCGGTAGACGGGGCGGCACTCCTTGTCGCCCAGGGAGTTCAGCAGGATGCGGAAGTTGCTGAGGCCCAGCGAGCGGTACGCCTGGTCGGCGAGGACGATCAGCTCGGCGTCGAGGGCGGGGTCCTCCGCGCCGATCGCCTCGGCGCCGATCTGGGAGAAGTGGCGGTAACGGCCCTTCTGGGGGCGCTCGTAGCGGTAGTACGAGCCCGAGTACCAGAGCTTGACGGGCAGGTTGCCGGCCTTGTGGAGGTTGGCCTCCAGCGTGGCGCGCAGGGTGGAGGCGGTGCCTTCGGGGCGCAGTGCGAGCCGGTCGCCGCCCTTGGTCTCGAAGGCGTACATCTCCTTGGTGACGATGTCGGTGGACTCGCCGACGCCGCGCGCGAAGAGTTCGACGTTCTCGAAGCCGGGGGTCTCGATGTACTCGTAGCCGGAGACGCGCAGCGGTGCGGCGAGGGCCTCGCGGATCGCGAGAAAGGCGGCGGAGCTGGGCGGCAGAAGGTCGTACGTGCCCTTGGGGGCCTGGAAGGTACTCACTCGTCACATTCCTCGTCGGGGGGCGCCGGGCGCTCCCTGGCCGTCGGCCACCTGCCTCAGGTAGGCGTTGGTGGCGCGTTCGCGGCCGATGGTGGTCTGGGGGCCGTGTCCGGACAGGACCACGGTGGAGTCGTCGAGCGGCAGGCACACGCGCGCCAGGGAGGCGAGCATGTCGTCCATGGAGCCGCCGGGCAGGTCGGTGCGTCCGATGGAGCCGGCGAAGAGCAGGTCCCCGGAGAAGAACACCGGCGGGATGTCGGCGGCCTCCGGGAGCCGGAACGTCACCGACCCCTCGGTATGGCCCGGCGCGTGCGCGACGGTGAGTTCCAGACCTGCCAGCTCCAGCCGCGCCCCGTCGGTGAGTTCGCGGACGTCGTCCGGCTCCCCGATGGTCAGCTCGCCCAGCAGCGGCATCCCGATGGACCGGCCGAGGGCCTTCTCGGGGTCGCTCATCATGTAGCGGTCCTCGGGGTGGATCCAGGCGGGCACGTCGTGCGCGCCGCACACCGGGACGACCGAGGCCACGTGGTCGAGATGGCCGTGGGTGAGGACGACGGCGACGGGCTTGAGCCGATGCCTGGCGAGCGTCTCCTCGACTCCGGGGGCCGCCTCGTGGCCCGGGTCGATGATCACGCACTCCTCACCGGCGGCCGGGGCGACGAGATAGCAGTTCGTCCCCCAGGCTCCGGCGGGGAACCCGGCAATGAGCACGATCGTCCTCGGTTTTCTCGGTGCCGTCTCGGCGTTTGTGGCGATAAGGGGGGCTTGCGCAGGGCGCCGCCCACGTCAGAGCCTACCGGCGCTGCCGATTCCTCAGCGAACCCATATACGGTACGGGGCACACGCAGCGCGAACCGGCGTACGAGACGGCACGAGGAGAAGACCGGTGGTCACCCAGGAACAGCGGAAGCGGCAGCTCGCGCGGGAGAAGTTCTTGCGGCAGCAGCAACGGCGCACCGCCGCCCGGCGCAAGGCACGGATGCGCAACTCGGTGATCGCGTCGGCGCTCGGTGTGGTCGTGATCGGGAGCGCCGCGCTCTACGCGACGGGCGCGTTCGAGGACGACGGCACGAAGAAGTCGGACGACGTCGCCGCCTCCCCGTCGCCGCAGCCGAGCAAGGGCCCGGACCCGTGCGGGAAGCCGGCGGCGGGGTCGGTCAAGACGGAGACGTGGAAGACCGAGCCGAAGCTCGCGATCGACAAGTCGGCGAAGTACACGATGACGCTGGACACCACCTGCGGTGAGATCGGCATCGACCTCAAGGCGTCGGCGGCCCCGCAGACCGTGAACTCCTTCGACTTCCTGGCCGGCAAGGGCTACTTCGACCACACCAGGTGCCACCGGCTCACCACCGAGGGCATCTACGTCCTCCAGTGCGGCGACCCGACCGCGAAGGGCTCGGGCGGTCCCGGGTACACGATCCCGGACGAGAACCTGAAGGACACCTCGCTGAAGAACGGCATCTACCCGGCGGGCACGGTCGCGATGGCGAACACCGGCCAGCCGCACACCGGCGGCAGCCAGTTCTTCCTCGTCTACCAGGACAGCCAGCTCCCGCCGCAGTACACGCCGTTCGGTACGGTGTCGGCCGACGGGATGAAGGTCCTGAAGAAGATCGCCGCCGCGGGAGCGCAGGCCGCCGACCCGACGACGGGCAACACGGCCCCGAACGCGACGGTCGTGATCGACAAGGCGACGGTCGCGAAGTCCTGACGAATCCGAGGCGGCGGCCAGCGTAATTTCGGTCGCGCTGGATGCGGACAGGCACGCCGCCGGTCGCCTATGTTGGCCAAGACGAAACTGTGGACGATGCCCGGGGGCCAGCGAGCCTCGCGCAGGCATCATGTGGAGGAGGCGCTGTGAGCAGCGACCCGTGGGGCCGCGTCGACGAGACGGGGACCGTGTACGTGCGTACGGCCGACGGCGAGCAGGTCGTCGGTTCCTGGCAGGCCGGCTCTCCCGAGGAGGCGCTGGCCTACTTCGAGCGCAAGTACGAGGGCCTGGTGGTCGAGATCGGCCTCCTGGAGAAGCGCGTGCGCACCACCGACCTGTCGGCCAAGGACGCCCAGCTGGCGATCGACCATCTGCGCGAGCAGGTCGACGCGCATCACGCGGTCGGTGACCTGGCCTCGCTGCGGGAGCGGCTGGACGCGCTGGTGTCCTCGGTCGAGTCGCGGCGCGAGGAGCGCAAGCAGCAGCGCGCCAAGCAGTCCGAGGAGGCCCGCAAGGCCAAGGAGGAGCTGGTCGCCGAGGCGGAGCAGCTCGCGCAGTCCGACCAGTGGCGGGCGGCCGGCGAGCGGCTGCGGGCGCTGGTGGACACGTGGAAGGGCCTGCCGCGCCTGGACCGCAAGTCGGACGACGAGCTGTGGCACCGCTTCTCGCACGCCCGCTCGGCGTTCTCCAAGCGGCGCAAGGCGCACTTCGCGCAGCTCGACGCGCAGCGCGAGGACGCCCGCCGGATCAAGGAGCGGCTGGTCGCGGAGGCCGAGTCGCTGTCGTCGTCCCAGGACTGGGGTCCGACGGCGGCCCGCTACCGCGAGCTGATGGCGGACTGGAAGGCCGCGGGCCGCGCCCAGCGCGAGCACGAGGACGACCTGTGGAACCGCTTCCGCGGCGCCCAGGACGTGTTCTTCGCGGCGCGCAGCGGGGTCTTCGCCGAGCGGGACGCCGAGCAGACGGAGAACCTGAAGCTGAAGGAGGAGCTGGCCGAGGAGGCCGAGAAGCTCCTGCCGATCGGCGACCTGAAGTCGGCGCGTGCGGCGTTCCGCGCGATCAACGAGCGCTGGGAGGCCATCGGCCACGTCCCGCGCGACGCCCGCCCGAAGGTCGAGGGCCGGATGCACACGGTCGAGCGCGCCCTCCAGGACGCCGAGGAGACCGAGTGGCGCCGCACCAACCCGGAGGCGCGTGCGCGTGCCGCCGGTCTCACCGGCCAGCTCCAGGCCGCCGTCGACAAGCTGAAGGGCCAGATCGAGACGGCTCGCGCCCAGGGCAACACGTCCCGCGCGGACAAGCTGGAACGCGAGCTGGAGGGCCGCCAGGCGCTGCTGGACCAGGCGCTGAAGGGGCTCCAGGAGTTCGGCGGCTGAGTTTTTCCGGACGCTGAAGAGGGCCCCGTACGCGGGGCCCTCTTTCCGTGCGCCCTACGGGCGTCTGGCCGACGTCACCCGGTACACGTCGTACACGCCCTCCACGCCCCGCACCGCCTTCAGGACGTGCCCGAGGTGTTTCGGGTCGCCCATCTCGAAGGTGAAGCGGGACGTCGCCACCCGGTCGCGGGACGTCTGGACGGCCGCGGAGAGGATGTTGACGTGCTGGTCGGACAGGACGCGGGTGACGTCCGACAGGAGCCGGGAGCGGTCGAGGGCCTCGACCTGGATGGCGACCAGGAACACCGAGGACTGGGTGGGCGCCCACTCGACGTCGAGGATGCGCTCGGGTTCGCGGGAGAGTGACTCCACGTTGACGCAGTCGCTGCGGTGAACCGATACGCCACTACCCCGGGTGACGAACCCGATGATCGGGTCGCCCGGTACGGGCGTGCAGCAGCGGGCCAGCTTGACCCACACGTCGTCGACGCCCTTGACGACCACACCGGGGTCGTTGTTGCTGCGCCGCTTGCGCCCGCGAGTACGGGACGGCGGGACGGCCTCGTCGATCTCCTCGGTGGCCGCCTCCTCGCCGCCGAGCGCCTGGACGAGTTTCTGGACGACGCCCTGCGCCGCGACATGGCCCTCGCCGATCGCGGCGTACAGGGACGAGATGTCGGGGTAGCGCATCTCGTGGGCCAGGGTGACCAGGGAGTCGCCGGTGAGGATGCGCTGGATCGGCAGGTTCTGCTTGCGCATCGCGCGGGCGATGGAGTCCTTGCCCTGCTCGATCGCCTCGTCGCGGCGCTCCTTGGAGAACCAGGCGCGGATCTTGTTGCGGGCGCGCGGCGACTTGACGAAGCCGAGCCAGTCGCGGGAGGGCCCGGCGCCGGCCGCCTTGGAGGTGAAGACCTCGACGAGGTCGCCGTTGTCGAGGGTCGATTCGAGCGGGACGAGCCGGCCGTTGACTCTCGCCCCTATCGTGCGGTGTCCGACCTCCGTGTGGACGGCGTACGCGAAGTCGACCGGGGTGGCGCCCGCCGGGAGCGCGATGACGTCGCCCTTGGGGGTGAAGACGAAGACCTCGTTGCGGGAGAGGTCGAAGCGCAGGGACTCCAGGAACTCGCTGGGGTCCTCGGTCTCCTTCTGCCAGTCGAGGAGCTGGCGCAGCCACGCCATGTCGTTGATGGCGTCCTTGTCCTTGCCGGCGGCCTTGGGGGCGTCGGTGCGGACCTTGGAGGCGCCGGCGACGGCCTCCTGCTTGTACTTCCAGTGCGCGGCGATGCCGTACTCGGCGCGGCGGTGCATGTCGAACGTGCGGATCTGGAGTTCGACGGGCTTGCCGTTGGGGCCGATGACCGTCGTGTGCAGCGACTGGTACATGTTGAACTTGGGCATCGCGATGTAGTCCTTGAACCGGCCGGGGACCGGGTTCCATCGCGCGTGGACGGTGCCGAGGGCCGCGTAGCAGTCGCGGACGGTGTCCACGAGGACGCGGATGCCCACCAGGTCGTAGATCTCCGCGAAGTCGCGGCCTCGTACGATCATCTTCTGGTAGACGGAGTAGTAGTGCTTCGGCCGGCCGGTGACGGTCGCCTTGATGCGGGCGGCGCGCAGGTCGGACTGGACCTCGTCGGTCACTATGGCCAGGTACTCGTCGCGCTTGGGGGCGCGCTCGGCGACCAGGCGGACGATCTCGTCGTACATCTTGGGGTAGAGGATCGCGAACGCGAGGTCCTCCAGTTCCCACTTGATGGTGTTCATGCCCAGGCGGTGGGCGAGCGGCGCGTAGATCTCCAGGGTCTCGCGCGCCTTCTTCTCCTGCTTCTCGCGCTTGAGGTAGCGCATCGTGCGCATGTTGTGCAGGCGGTCGGCGAGCTTGATGACCAGGACGCGCGGGTCCTTGGCCATCGCGACGACCATCTTGCGGACGGTCTCGGCCTGCGCGGCCTCGCCGAACTTGACCTTGTCGAGCTTGGTGACGCCGTCGACGAGGAGCGCGACGACGTCGCCGAAGTCGCGGCGCAGGTCGTCGAGGCCGTACTCGGTGTCCTCGACGGTGTCGNNGAGGGGGTGGGTGATGTACGGGTCGCCGCTCTTGCGCTTCTGGCCGCGGTGCCAGCGCTCGGCGACCTGGTAGGCCCGCTCGATCTGGCGCAGGACCGCCGTCTCGGTCTTCGGGTCGTTGCTGCGGACTATCCGCAGGAGCGGTTCCAGCACCGGGTTGTACGGGTTCGC
>NZ_LIRL01000335.1 GCF_001419795.1 Streptomyces niveiscabiei | reverse complement strand
GGTCGAGGGGGCGGCTGCGGCGGTTGCCGGGCTGGTGGAGGTGGAACGGCCGGTGGATGTCGTTGTCCGGTCCTGTGGCGGGGAAGGGGCCTCCTACGATCCGGAGACCCGGACGGTGGAGCTGTGTTACGAGGAAGTCTCCGAGACACGGGAACTGTTCCGCCGGGCCCGGCGTCCGGACGGGGACGACGAGGTCGAGGCAGTGCTCCTGGAGACGGTGTTCCATGAGACCGCCCACGCGCTGGTCGATGCGCTGGATCTGCGGGTCACCGGCCGGGAGGAGGACTTCGCGGACCGGTTCGCGGCGTTGATGCTGCTGGATGAAGGGGTTTCCGGCGAGCGGCAGTTGCTGGTGGCGGCCGAGGCGTGGCGGTTGGGGGCGGAGGCGGCCGAGGATGCCGACGACAGCGGCGAGGACGAGCACTCCTCGGACCGCGAGCGGTTCGTCGACGAACTCTGCTGGGTCTATGGGAGCGCTCCTGAACGCCACCGTGACCTCGTCGGCCCGGACACTCTTCCCGCCGGGCGAGCGGAAGGGTGCGGCCGGGAGTGGGCCGCCGTGCGCGATGCGTGGCTGACGGCGCTGGGACCGGCTCTGCGCGCGGGGTGAGTTTCCGTCGTACGGGATGTGGCGTACGCGGAGACCGCGCGACCTTTCGGGGCTGCTGCGTTGCCGTGGAGGACCGGGAGTGCAGCGGCGGCTGCTTCTCCGCCGCGTGAATCCCAGCGGGCAGGCATCCGGTCCAGGGGATCGCCGACCTCGCTGTGACCGGCGATCACGCAACGACAGACACCGCTGGAACTCCTCGTACCAGGTCCGCAGCCCGGCGTCCCGGTGGCTCGCGGCCATCAATGCGTTGATCAGCAGGTCGTCGCGGTCGTCTGCGAAGCCGGGACCCGCGAGGTAGGTGAGCCACTCACCGCGCGGTGCGCGAGCCTCCTCCAGGACACCCCGGAACTGTGCCGAGGTCCGCTCGAACACCCCGTCGACCAGGTGGCGGACCAGTTCCGCCCGGCTCCCGAATCACCCGTGCCCTGCTCCATGCCGACTCCCCGTACGACCCGTCGACGCCGCCGGCCCGGTCACCGTACCCACCGCGTCCGCCGAGCCGCGAGGCCCCGTCGGTGCGGTACAAAACGTCCATAGTGCCGGTGCGGGAACCGATGGTCGTGGTGTGCGTCCTCACTGGTGAGGCAGGCGGTGTGTTCGGGGGAGAAGGACGTGGAGACGATCATCGTGCAGCCGCTCGGACGGGCGCGGGCCGGTGCGGGCGGGGTCGGAGTGGCGGGGCTGCTGAAGCTCGCGCCGGGGGACGTAGCCGAGTTCGGGCGGGGTACGCCCGACGGCGAGGGCGTGGCCATTGTTCTGCCCGACCCGGGGATCTCCCGGCGGGCCGGGCTGCTGGAGGCGGCCGAGGACTACTGGCGGCTGTCCAACTTCAGTACGGGTACGGCGTACCTGGTCGAGAACCTGGAGGGCGCCGGGGAGTACATCTCCGTCGGCCCGGGCCGGCTCTCCGCGCCGGTGCCGTTCGAGTTCTCCCGCGTCGTGTTGCCGGGGGTGCGGGGCACCGCCGGTTTCAAGGTGTTCGCCCCGCGCCACGCGTACCGCGAGAGGCCCGCGGTTCCCCGGGCGGGGGAGCGGACCCTGCATCCGTACGCGCTCGACACGGCAGCCAAGTACTTCCTCGTCCTCGTCGCCCTGTGCGAACCCCGTCTACGGGACCCGTCGGACAGCGCCCTGCCCGGCGCCGGGGACATCGCGGAGCGCCTGCGCGGCCTGCCGGACTGCCAGGACCTGACCAGATCCGCGGTGAACTACCACATCGACTACCTGGCCTGCCAGAAACTCCGCCTGGATCTCACCGGCACCCCGGACACCTCGGCCCGCACCGGAACCAAACGCGCCGGCCTGGTCTCCGTCGCCCTGCGCTTCGGCCTCGTACGCGAGGAACACCTCGCCCTGCTGCCCTCCCGCAAGAGAGGCGTACCGGTGCTGGGCAGGGGGTGACCCGGCATACGCCGGCTGCTCGCCACGGCCCATCGGCACGCTGCCTCAGGGGCCGGTCCTGAGCAGCGTGCTGGTGATCTCGCGCCCCAGGAAGCCGCAGCCGCCGGTGATCACGATCCCCCTGCGCCGTCTCCTCGGCCCTCGGCCGAAGCGTGCGCGTCGGAGGCATGCCCTGGCCCCGCCATCGCATCCACCTCGGCGGCGTAGAGCTGCGCGGGGTCGATGCCCATCCCCGTGAAGTGACCGGAGAGTTCCAGGGACAGGGCGCCGTGCAGCCGGGTCCAGAACATCAGCGCCCGGTGGAGGGTCTCGGGCGGCGCGTCGTGGTCGCCCGCCCAGGCGCGGTGCGCTGCGAGGTGGGCGTCGAACGGCGTCGCCGGGCCGCCGGGCGGCAGGGCGGCGGCGGTGTCCAGGAGGGTCGCCATGATCTCGGAGGAGATCGCGGTGGTGTCGTCGGGGGCCTCGTAGCCGGGGACGGGGGTGCCGTAGATGAGGAAGTACCGCTGCGGGTCGCGCAGGGCCCAAGCGCGCAGGGTGTGCGCGAGCGCGGGCAGGTCGGCACCGGACTCGGCGGCGGTGCGGAAGGTGTCGGCGAGGCTGCGGTACGCGTCGCGCACCAGTTCGGTGATCAGCTCGTCGCGGCCGTCGAAGTAGCGGTACAGCGCGGGCCCGCTCATGCCCATCTGCTTGGCGATCGCGTTGAGGGACAGCGCCGAGGCGCCCGCCGTGGCGATCTGTTCCCACGCGCGCTGCTTGATCTCCGTACGGACCTGGGCGCGGTAGCGCTCGCGGGGGGTCTTCGCATCCATGGTTAGAGGCTATCACCAAAGTTATTGACACTCCCCGATGCTGGTTGTTATAACTTCTAACGAAGGCAAGAGCCGGTAACTGTGGAGGTCGTGGTCATGCGTACCGAAGAACTCGTCGAGGTCGTCCTGCCGGGCGAGGTCGAACCCGAAGGACTCCTGATCCGACACGGGGCCGTCCCCGTCCCCGGCCCGGGGCAGGTCGTCATCCGTATGGAGGCGACCGGCGTCTCCTTCGCCGAGCAGCAGATGCGGCGCGGCCGGTACTACGACCAGCCGCCCTTCCCCTTCGTCCCCGGCTACGACCTCGTGGGTACGGTCTCGGCGACCGGCGAGGGCGTCGACCGCGGCCTCACCGGCACCCGCGTCGCCGCGCTCGTCAAGGTCGGCGGCTGGGCGAGCCACGTCCTCGTCGACGCGGCGGACACCGTCCCCGTACCCGACGGCATCGACCCCGCGCAGGCCGAGACCCTCGTCGTCAACGGCATCACCGCCTGGCAGATGCTCCACCGCAAGGCCCGCGTCCGCCGGGGCGGCACCGTCGTCGTGTACGGCGCGAACGGGGGCGTCGGGTCGGTCCTCGTCCAACTCGCCCTGGCGGCGGGCGCGCGGGTGATCGGTACGGCGTCCGCACGGCACCACGACTTCCTGCGCGAGCGCGGGGTCGTTCCCGTCGACCACCACGACGCCGACATGGCCGTACGGCTCCGCGCACTCGCCCCGCAGGGGGTGGACGCCGTCTTCGATCACGTCGGGGGCGCGGGGATCGTCGACTCCTGGAGGCTCCTCGCGCCCGGCGGGACGCTCGTCTCGTACGGCAGCGCCTCGACGCGGGACGACACCGGGGGCAAGCAGTGGCCTGTGCTCAAGCTGCTGGGGCGGGTGTGGGTGTGGAACGCGCTGCCGAACGGGCGGCGGGCGTACTTCTACAACGTCTGGGCGGGGCGTGCCCTGTCGAAGGGCCGGTTCCGGGCGCGTCTGCGGGCCGACCTCGCGGAGGTCTTCGCGGCACACGGGCGGGGTGAGGTCACGGCTCGGGTCGCGGCGCGGCTGCCGCTCACGCGCGCCGCCGAGGCGCTGCGGCTGGCCGAGTCCGGGACTGTCGCGGGGAAGGTCGTGCTGAACCCGTAGCGGGCGTCTCCGGGCGGAGCCGCCTCGGGCGTCCCTCCGCCGATCCCTCACCGGGCACCTGACCAGCCCGGCCGATCCCACCACCACGACGAAACGACGAGGTACGTCATGTCCAGCACCAGCGTGTCCACCCCGCGACGCCGGTTCCGCGCAGTCGCGGTCCCGCTCGCCGTCGCCGCCGTTCTCGCCGGCAACGGCACCGGCGCACCGACCGCCCACGCCGCCGTTCTCGCCAGCACCAGCACCGGCAACGCCGCCCCGGCCGCCCACGCCGCCACCCCGAACCGGTGCGGCGGCCAGGGCGTCGACCCCGCCGCCCGCATCCGCTACAGCTCCGACACCGTGATCGAGGCGCCGCTCGCCACGGTCTGGAAGCTCCAGACCGACGTCCGACGCTGGCCGACCTGGCAGCCGCCCGTCCTCACCGCCGCACGCCTCGACCCCGGCCCCCTCAAGCCTGGCTCCCGCTTCCGCTGGACCACACCCGCACCGGCCACCCCGACGACCCCCGCCACGACCCTCACGATCACCTCCACCGTCCGCGAACTCCGCCGCCACCACTGCGTCCTGTGGAGCGGCCCGGCGATCGGCGAGGGCCTGCGCATCGACGAGGGCGTGCACCTGTGGACGTTCACCGAGACCGGGGACGGCGTACGCGTCCACACGGAGGAGACCTGGACCGGGAGCCAGGTCGAGGCGGACGTACCCACCGCGACGGCGGCGCTCGGCGCGGGCCTCGAAACGTGGCTGCGGGACCTGAAGGCCGCGGCGGAGAAGTGAAGCGGCGCGTACCCCGTGCCAGGGCATGGCCCGAGGGACGTTCGAGCGAGCCTCAAGCCGGTCGGCGGAGGCTCGTGGCGTGGGGCCGCGCGGGACGGTGCAGAACCTCCCGCCGGGCGGCCCCTTCCGGTAGGCGCCCTCACCCCCTTCTGACACGCCCCGCACATTCCTGCGCCGCCCTGACCTCCCCCCGTACCACCCCGGAGAACCCTGACAAAGCCCTGAACCGGCGTGTCTTGAACCCCGTACGCCACCCCCCGGAGGCTTGAAGTCGCGGGGCGGCGTGGGCAGTTGAGGGGCCCCGCGCACCGCAGCCGAAGGCAGGCGTATCACGAGACGCGGGGAGTGGTTACATGCACAGCACCTTGATCGTCGCCAGGCTGGAACCCGGCGCGAGTACGAACGTGGCGGACCTGTTCGCCGGATTCGACGCGACGGACATGCCCCACCGGATGGGGACCAGGCGCCGGCAGTTGTTCCATTACCGGGGCCTGTACTTCCACCTCCAGGACTTCGACGAGGACAACGGGGGAGAGCGGATCGAGGCGGCGCGCACCGACCCCCGGTTCATCGGGATCAGCAACGACCTGAAGCCGTACATCGGGGCGTACGACCCGGCCACCTGGCGCTCCCCGGCGGACGCGCAGGCGACCCGGTTCTACGCGTGGGAGGCGTCCGCGTGAGCACGCGCCGAGTCGTCGTCACCGGCCTGGAGGTCCTCGCCCCCGGTGGCGTCGGAGCCAAGAACTTCTGGAACCTGCTCAGCGAGGGCCGCACCGCGACCCGGCGGATCACGTTCTTCGACCCCGGCCCGTTCCGCTCCCGCGTGGCCGCCGAGATCGACTTCGACCCGTACGAGCACGGCCTGACCCCGCAGGAGATCAGGCGCATGGACCGGGCGGCCCAGTTCGCGGTGGTCGCGGCGCGCGGCGCGGTCGCCGACAGCGGCATCGACCTCGGCCGCCTCGACCCGTACCGCACCGGCGTCACCGTGGGCAGCGCGGTGGGCGCGACGATGAGCCTCGACGAGGAGTACCGCGTCGTCAGCGACGGCGGCCGGCTCGACCTCGTCGACCACGCGTACGCGGCACCCCACCTGTACGACCAGCTGGTGCCCAGCTCGTTCGCCGCCGAGGTCGCGTGGGCGGTCGGCGCCGAAGGGCCCGCGACCGTCGTCTCCACCGGCTGCACCTCCGGCATCGACTCCGTCGGGTACGCCGCCGAACTGATCCGCGAGGGCAGCGTCGACGTCATGGTCGCCGGCTCCTCGGACGCGCCGATCTCCCCGATCACCATGGCCTGCTTCGACGCCATCAAGGCCACCACCCCCCGCCACGACGACCCGGCCCACGCCTCGCGCCCCTTCGACGGCACCCGCAACGGATTCGTCCTCGGCGAGGGCGCCGCCGTCTTCGTCCTGGAGGAACTCGACAGCGCCCGCAGGCGCGGCGCCCACATCTACGCGGAGATCGCCGGATACGCGACCCGCTCGAACGCCTACCACATGACGGGCCTGCGCCCCGACGGCCTGGAGATGGCCGAGGCCATCCGGGTCGCCCTCGACGAGGCGCGCCTCCCCGGCGAGGCCATCGACTACATCAACGCGCACGGCTCCGGCACCAAGCAGAACGACCGCCACGAGACCGCCGCGTTCAAACGCAGCCTCGGCGCGCACGCCTACCGCACGCCGGTCAGCTCCATCAAGTCGATGGTGGGCCACTCCCTGGGCGCGATCGGCTCCATCGAGATCGCCGCGTCCGTCCTCGCGATGGAGTACGACACCGTCCCGCCGACCGCCAACCTCCACACCCCCGACCCCGAGTGCGACCTCGACTACGTGCCGATCGACGCCCGCGACCAGCTCACCGACGTCGTGCTCACCGTCGGCAGCGGGTTCGGCGGGTTCCAGAGCGCGATGGTCCTCGCGGACCCGGAGAGGAAGGCGGCGTGAGCGGCACCGTCGTGGTGACCGGCCTGGGCGTCGCCTCCCCGGCCGGCCTCGGGGCGCGCGAGCACTGGGACGCCACCCGCGCCGGGCGCAGCGGCATCGGACGCCTCACCCGTTTCGACCCGACCGGCTATCCGGCCCGGCTCGCCGGGGAGATCAGCGGGTTCACCGCCGAGGACCACCTCCCGGGACGCCTCGTCCCGCAGACCGACCGGATGACCCGCCTCGCCCTCGCCGCCGCCGACTGGGCGCTGGCCGACGCGGGCATCCACCCCGGCGACCTGGACTCCTTCGACATGGGCGTGGTCACCGCAAGCGCCTCCGGCGGCTTCGAGTTCGGGCAGAACGAGCTGCGCAAACTGTGGGGCCAGGGCAGCCAGTACGTGTCCGCGTACCAGTCGTTCGCCTGGTTCTACGCCGTCAACAGCGGCCAGATCTCCATCCGCAACGGCATGAAGGGTCCCAGCGGGGTCGTCGTCAGCGACCAGGCGGGCGGCCTCGACGCCGTCGCCCAGGCCCGCCGGCAGATCCGCAAGGGCACCCGGCTCGTCGTCTCCGGCGGCGTCGACGCCTCCCTGTGCCCGTGGGGGTGGGTCGCGCAGCTCGCCGGCGGCCGGCTCAGCACCAGCGAGGACCCCGACCGCGCCTACCTCCCCTTCGACCAGGGCGCCCGGGGCCACGTCCCCGGCGAGGGCGGCGCGATCCTGATCCTGGAGGACGCCGAGGCGGCCCGCGAACGCGGCGCGCACTCCTACGGCGAGATCGCCGGCTACGGCGCCACCTTCGACCCCAGGCCCGGCAGCGGACGCCCGCCCGGACTGCGCCGGGCCGTCGAACTCGCCCTCACCGACGCCGAGTCGCAGCCGACGGACGTCGACGTCGTGTTCGCCGACGCGGCCGGCACCCCCGACCTCGACCGCGCCGAGGCCGACGCGCTCACCGCCGTCTTCGGCCCGTACGGCGTCCCGGTCAGCGCCCCCAAGACGATGACCGGCCGCCTCTACTCCGGCGCCGCGCCCCTCGACCTCGCCACCGCGCTGCTCGCCCTGCGCGACGG
>NZ_LIRL01000334.1 GCF_001419795.1 Streptomyces niveiscabiei | reverse complement strand
CACCCCCCACAGCCTCCTCATCTCACCCCCTGACCTCCGGCGCGTACGTCCCGAACGACCACACGTTGCCCTCCAGGTCCCGCGCCATGTAGTCCCGCGCCCCGTAGTCCTGGTCGGTCGGCGGCATCAGGATCTCCGCGCCCTGCTCCACCGCCCGCCGGTGATGCGCGTCCACGTCGTCCACCACGACGTACGTCCCCGTCGGACCCGCGCCCTTCATCGCCGTGTCGAAGGCTCCGCCCCGCCCCTTGGAGCCGAGCATCACGACCCCGTTCCCGTACACCAGCTCGGCGTGGAGGATCACCCCGCCCTCGCCCTCGTACACCGTCAGTTCCGTGAAGCCGAAGGCTTCCGTGAGCTGCCGGATCGCCGCCTTCGCGTCGCTGTACAGCACCGTCGGACAGATGCTCGGACGCCCGCTCGCCGCTCCCGCCATGCCGACCACTCCCTGACCGATCCCTGTGGATTCCTGCCGGAAAATCACCTGTCGCCCAGTCTGGCACCCGCCACTGACAACGTCAGCGGAACGTGTCGCACCGCTCCATGTCACCGCCGCGGTACCCGGTGTCGAACCACTGCTGCCGCTGCCGCGCCGACCCGTGCGTCCAGGACTCCGGCGTGACCCGTCCCTGGAACCGCTCCTGGATCCGGTCGTCCCCGACGGAGGCCGCCGCGTCGAGCCCGTCGCGGATGTCGGCGGCGTCGACGTCCGTCAGCAGGGGCCGCCCGGTCGCGGAGTCCTTCGTGGTGGTGGCGTGCCGCGCCCAGACACCGCCGTAGCAGTCCGCCTGGAGCTCGACCTTCACGGCGTTGCTGTCCGCGCCCGTACGCCCGTCCTGCGACCGCCTCAGCGTGCCGAGGAGGTCCTGGACGTGGTGGCCGTACTCGTGCGCGACGACGTACGCCTGCGCGAAGGCGCCGCCGCTCGCCCCGAACTTCGTGCGCAGCTCCTCGAAGAAGCCGAGGTCGAGGTAGACCTTGCGGTCGCCGGGGCAGTAGAACGGCCCGACGGCGGCGCTCGCGGCCCCGCACGCGGTGTTCACGCGCCCGCTGAACAGGACCGTCGGCGACGGCGTGTACGTCCCGCCGCGCCGCCGGAACTCCTCGCTCCAGTAGTCCTGCACGCTGTTGACGACGGCCACGATCCGGCAGTCGTCCTTGGTGTTCGCGTCCCGCCCGGTCCGGCAGGTCTGCTGCACCTGCGCCAGGGAGGAGGCGGTGGCGGTCGGCTCGTCGCTCCCCGAGGAGAGCCCGAGCTGGTCGGGGCCGACGCCGAGGAACAGCGCCAGCAGGAGCGCGATCACCCCGGCGATCCCGCCGCCGACAGTGGCCCGCCCGCCGGGGATCCGGCTTCCGCGCACGTCCTGCACCTCGGAGGTGTCCAGCGGCGCGTCGTCGTCGAACTGCATGCGCCCAGCGTGCCGCGCGAACGGCGCCCCCGCCCCCGCAGCTCACCCGGACGGGCCGGCGCCCGGGCCCGCAAAAGCGCTTGCGAGCCCCCGTTAGACTGGCCTCATGGCCATTCTCCTCGCGCATTAGACGACGGGATCGTCCGCACACCCTCGTCCAGTCATCCCAAACACGCCCTGGAGTCTGTCCGTGATCTCCGCCTCCGGTATCGAACTGCGCGCCGGCGCCCGCATCCTCATCGAGAGCGCCACCTTCCGCGTCGCCAAGGGCGACCGCATCGGCCTCGTCGGCCGCAACGGCGCCGGCAAGACGACCCTGACGAAGGTCCTGGCCGGCGAGGGCCAGCCCGCCGCGGGCCAGGTCGCCCGCTCCGGCGAGGTCGGCTACCTCCCCCAGGACCCGCGCACCGGCGACCTCGACGTCCTCGCCCGCGACCGCATCCTCTCCGCGCGCGGGCTCGACGTACTGATCCGCAAGATGCGCGACAACGAGCAGCGCATCGCCAACGGCAGCGGCGCCACCCGCGAGAAGGCCCTGCGGCAGTACGAGCGCCAGGAGACCGAGTTCCTCACCAAGGGCGGGTACGCCGCCGAGGCGGAGGCCGCGACGATCGCCGCCGCGCTGAACCTCCCCGACCGCGTGCTCGGCCAGCCCCTGCACACGCTCTCCGGCGGTCAGCGCCGCCGCGTGGAGCTGGCCCGCATCCTGTTCTCCGACGCGGACACGCTCCTGCTCGACGAGCCGACGAACCACCTCGACGCCGACTCGATCGTCTGGCTGCGGGACTACCTGAAGACCTACCGGGGCGGCTTCATCGTCATCTCCCACGACGTGGACCTCGTCGAGACGGTCGTCAACAAGGTGTTCTACCTGGACGCCAACCGCGCCCAGATCGACGTCTACAACATGGGCTGGAAGCTCTACCAGCAGCAGCGCGAGGCCGACGAGAAGCGCCGCAAGCGCGAGCGGCAGAACGCCGAGAAGAAGGCCGCCGCCCTGCACTCGCAGGCCGACAAGATGCGCGCCAAGGCCACCAAGACGGTCGCCGCGCAGAACATGGCCAAGCGCGCCGACCGGCTGCTGGCGGGCCTGGAGGCGGTCCGCGCCTCCGACAAGGTCGCCAAGCTCCGCTTCCCCGAGCCCGCGCCCTGCGGCAAGACCCCGCTGATGGCGGAGGGCCTGTCGAAGTCGTACGGCTCCCTGGAGATCTTCACGGACGTCGACCTCGCCATCGACAAGGGCTCGCGCGTCGTCATCCTCGGCCTCAACGGCGCGGGCAAGACGACCCTGCTGCGCCTCCTCGGCGGCGTCGAGAAGCCCGACACGGGCGAGGTCAGGCCCGGTCACGGTCTCAAGCTCGGCTACTACGCGCAGGAGCACGAGACGCTCGACCCGGAGCGCACGGTCCTGGAGAACATGCGCTCCTCCGCGCCCGACCTCGACCTCGTGGAGGTCCGCAAGACGCTCGGCTCGTTCCTGTTCTCCGGGGACGACGTCGACAAGCCCGCGGGCGTCCTGTCCGGCGGTGAGAAGACCCGGCTCGCGCTCGCGACCCTCGTCGTCTCCTCGGCCAACGTCCTGCTGCTCGACGAGCCCACCAACAACCTCGACCCGGCCTCCCGCGAGGAGATCCTCGGCGCGCTGCGCACCTACAAGGGCGCCGTCGTCCTCGTCACCCACGACGAGGGCGCGGTGGAGGCGCTCCAGCCCGAGCGGATCATCCTGCTGCCGGACGGCGTCGAGGACCTGTGGGGCGCGGACTACGCGGATCTGGTCGCCCTGGCTTGATCGAATGGATGATCCACTGAGTATGGATCATTCGGCCTACCGGTGATCCATCATCTGTGTGAGATCTCCTCGTATCGAGGTGTGTCCGTTCCGCTTTTCCCGGCCGGTCCCTTTGTCGACAACCGTCGACGGGGGGCCGGCCTTCGTTCCTCTCTGACCTGCGTGTTCACGCAAAGTGGCGTTCGACGGAGCGGACGCGGCCGTTCGGAATATCACCTTCCGTTTGTGGAGACGTGCTCCTGTCGTCAAAACCCTCACCCACGGACCTTGCCGAATGGGTGGCCAGGATCGCCGGGAGGGGTGATCATGAGGGGACCAGAGCGCACTTCCCATGAGGAGGCACGGGTGGCCGAGACTCTGAAGAAGGGCAGCCGGGTGACCGGCGCCGCGCGCGACAAGCTCGCGGCAGACCTGAAGAAAAAGTACGACTCCGGGGCGAGTATCCGGGCGCTGGCCGAAGAGACCGGCCGCTCGTATGGCTTCGTCCACCGGATGCTCAGCGAGTCGGGCGTCACGCTCCGTGGGCGTGGCGGCGCGACGAGGGGCAAGAAGGCCGCTACGTCCTGACGTCGGGCGGCCCATCGTTCCTCGATGGTGGCCACCCGGTCGGCGCACTGATCGACCGGGTGGTTACTGTGCAGTCACTTAGCTGTACTCAGGTGACCGCACCCATCGGAGGCGCCCCATGGCTTCGCTCGCACCGGCACTGGACAAGGACGGCGTACGGCTCACCGTCGACGACACGCTCGCCACGGTGACGCTGACCAACCCGGCCAAGCGCAATGCGCAGAGCCCCGCGATGTGGCGGGCGCTCGCCGAGGCCGGGCGGTCACTGCCGGGCTCCGTCCGCGTCGTCGTGCTGCGCGGCGAGGGCAAGTCCTTCTCCGCCGGGCTCGACCGGCAGATGTTCACGCCCGAGGGCATCGAGGGCGAACCGTCCTTCGTGGACCTCGCGCGCCGTGGCGACGCCGAACTCGACGCCGCCATCGCCGGGTTCCAGGAGGGCTTCACCTGGTGGCGGCGCAGCGACGTCGTGTCCATCGCCGCCGTCCAGGGCCACGCCATCGGCGCGGGCTTCCAGCTCGCGCTCGCCTGTGACCTGCGCGTCGTCGCCGACGACGTGCAGTTCGCCATGCGCGAGACCAGCCTGGGCCTCGTCCCCGACCTCACGGGCACCCACCCGCTGGTCTCCCTCGTCGGCTACGGCCGCGCCGCCGAGATCTGCCTGACCGGCCGCTACGTCCACGCCGACGAGGCCCTCCGCATCGGCCTCGCCAACACGGTCGTCCCCGCCGCCGACCTCGACAAGGCCGTACAGGACCTCACGGCCACCCTCCTCGCGGCCCCCCGCGACGCCGTCGTGGAGACGAAGGCCCTCCTCCAGGGCGCGGCAGGCCGCTCGTACGACGACCAGCGCACGGCGGAACGCACGGCACAGGCCCGCAGGCTCAGGGACCTGGCGGGGCTGGGGGAGTAGGGCGGGTCACCCCACCGCCGTCACCAGCACCGCCACACTCGGCCCGCCCGGCAGCCGCTGCGCCGCCGCGCGGGCCTCGCGCGCCACGTCCAGCGTCCGCAGGTCCGCGCGTACGGCGATCTCCACGCGCGCGTGCGTGCGCGGCAGCGCGTTCGTCCCGGCCCGCTCCTCCAGGCGTACGGTGCCGCCCAGGACGCCCGGCACCCCGGCCAGGGCGTCCGGCACGGTGCCCTGCCACGGCCGGAGCGGCTCCGGCTCGTCCGGCGGGTCCTCCGGGAGGACCAGGCCCGTCACCCGCAGGTCGATCTCCGTGACGACGAGTCCGAGGCGCTGCGCCGACGCCGCCGCGAGGGCCGCGCGCAGCCGGGCGGCCGAGTTCGGCAACGGCTCCGTCGGGCGGGCGGAGAACTCCGCGGTCATCTTCAGGGGGCCCGGCGGGAGGGCCGTCGGGGGCG
>NZ_LIRL01000333.1 GCF_001419795.1 Streptomyces niveiscabiei | reverse complement strand
GGTCGAGGCGGGCGGCGAGGGCGTAGTACGGGGGCTTGACGTTCTGCGCCTGGAGGCCGACGAGGTGTTCGACGGCGGCGTGCGCGGTCATCGCCGAGCGGCGCAGGAGGAGCTGGCGGTCGAGGGTGGCGCGGTTGAGGGCGCGGGTGCCGAGGACGCGGGGGGCGGTCATGGGGTGCACGGTAGCCCCGATCGAGGACAGATTCTGTCCTCGTTGCCGCCGGCCCGTGTGCTGCGCGCCGCGTATATCCTGCCCGTGACCGGCAGAAACCAGGACAGAAGCGACAGCGACGGGAGGGGACGCGATGCCCGAGCGACGCCGTGGCGCGAGGTTTCCCCGCAAGGAGGCGCGGCGGCCCGCGGACGAGCCCGCCGGCGTGATCGACGCCGCCCTCTACCGCGACGGCGTCCGCGTCTCCTCCCCCGCCACGCTCGCCGACACCTACCGCGAACTGCGCGAGCGGCCCGCCAGCATGGCCTGGATCGGCCTCGCCCGCCCCACCGAGTCCGAACTCCACTCCCTGGCCACCGAGTTCGGCCTGCACCCGCTCGCCGTCGAGGACGCGAACGAGGCCCACCAGCGCCCCAAGCTCGAACGCTACGGCGACACCCTCTTCGTCGTCCTGCGCGCGGCCCGCTACCTCGACGCCCCCGAGGAGATCGACTTCGGCGAACTCCACGTCTTCCTCGGCCCCGACTTCGTCCTGACCGTCCGCCACGCCGACGCCCCCGGCCTCTCCGCCGTACGCCGGCGCATGGAGGAGTCCCCGGAGCTGCTGCGCCTGGGCCCCGAGGCCGTCCTCTACGCGATCCTCGACGCCGTCGTCGACGGCTACGCGCCCGTCGTCTCCGGCGTCCAGAACGACATCGACGAGATCGAGACGGAGGTCTTCCGGGGCGACCCCGAGGTCTCCCGCCGCATCTACGAACTCTCCCGCGAGATGGTCGAGTTCCAGCGCGCGACACGTCCCCTGGTCGGCATGCTCCACGCGCTGATGGCCGGCTTCTCCAAGTACGGCACGGACGACGAACTCCAGCGCTACCTGCGCGACGTCGCCGACCACGTCACCCACACCAGCGAACGCGTCGACGGCTTCCGCCAGGCCCTCACCGAGATCCTCACCGTCAACGCGACGCTGGTCACCCAGCAGCAGAACGCGGAGATGCGGGCGCTGGCGGAGGCGGGCTTCGAGCAGAACGAGGAGGTCAAGAAGATCTCCTCGTGGGCGGCGATCCTCTTCGCGCCCACCCTCGTCGGCACGATCTACGGCATGAACTTCACCCACATGCCGGAGCTGCGCTGGGTGTTCGGGTACCCGTTCGCCGTCGCGCTGATGGGTGTGGTGTGCATGAGCCTGTACGTCGTGTTCAAGCGCCGCGACTGGCTCTGAGGGGGCGGCGGCGCCCGGCGGGTGGCTCGTACCCGTCCGTGTCGTGGCGTGTTCTGTACGTCACTGCATCGGCACAGTTTCATCACCTTCCCCGCCGTACGCTCGACCGTCCGTCAAGTGCGTGACCGTCGAAAGGCAAGTGCCCCCGGCATGGCGTACACAGCTCAAGAGCAGCAATCCGCGTCCCTGGCAGACCTGTCGTTCGAGGCTTTCGGGGTGATGACGGCCCGGCGCGGGGCCGAGCAGGTGCCTCTCGGTCCACCGCGGCACCGGGCCGTCCTGGCCCTGCTGCTGATCCGGCTGGGCCAGGTCGTGCCCGCCGACCAGCTCGTCGACGAACTGTGGGGCGACAGCCTCCCCAGACGCCCGCAGGCCACGTTGCAGACGTACCTGTCCCACCTGCGGCGGGTGCTGACCGGACAGCAGCACGGCCCGGTCACCCCGCTGCGCTACCAGGCTCCCGGATACGTCCTGACGGTGGAGCCCGGCACGTTCGACCTGTCCCGGTTCGAGAGCCTCGTCGCCCGGGGCCAGCGGCATGTGGCCGACAGCCGGCTCCAGGCCGCCCGCGAGGTGTTCTGCGAGGCGCTGCGGTTATGGCGGGCCGACCCCTTCCTGGACCTCACGGCCTACGCCCCGCTCGCGGAGGAGAGCGCACGCCTGGGCCTGCTGCGGACCACCGCCGTGGCGGCCCACGCCGACACGCTGCTCGCGCTCGGCGAGGCCGGTGACGCCGTCGCGCTGCTGCGCCGCGAGGTGTCCCTGCACCCCACCGACGAACGCCTCGTCGGCAGCCTCATGACGGGCCTGTACCGGCTGGGCCGGCAGGCCGAGGCGCTCCAGCTGTACGACCGGACGCGCGCCTACCTCGCCGAGGAGCTCGGGGTCGCCCCAGCCCGCGAACTCCAGCACGTCCACATGGCGCTGCTGCGCCACGAACTCGACGACCGGGCGCCCGCCCCGGCCCCCGTCGAGGTGCGGGCGCGTCCCGCTCGGCCGGGGCGAGCGGGACGCGCCCGCACCCGCCACGAGCGCGCCCGAGCACGGGCAGCGGCCGTCCTCGGCCTTCCCCTGCCGCGACGACGCCCTCGACGCCCTGCGGTCCTCCATCGCCGGCGCCCTGCGCGGCAGCGGGCACATCACCGCCGTCGTCGGCGAGGCCGGCGTCGGCAAGACCGAGCTGGTGGTGCGCGCCACCGCGGGCTCGGAGCCGCCGCCCCCGGAGGCGGAGGTGATCCGCGTCAACTGCCGCGGCAACGAGGGGGCGCCCGCCGGCTGGGTGTGGCAGCAGGTGCTGCGCCGGCTGGAGATCCCGTACGGGATGTCGTTCGACGGCCTCCGCAAGGAGTGCGTCCTCCCCCCGGTGACAACGCTGTCGGGGCACGGCGGCGAGTTCCCCGGGCATCTGCACTTCCTCGTCCAGGACGCGCTGTGCGAGGCGGTCCTCCAGTGCGCCGACGACCGCCCGCTCCTGCTCGTCCTGGAGGACGTGCACGGCGCGGACCGGCTCACCCTCGACGTGCTGGGCCTGCTCGGCAACCGCACCCAGGGGCGCCCGGTCAGCGTGGTGATCACGGTCCGCGAACCGGGATTGGGGGCCGGGCCCGCCGCCGACGGACCCCTCGTGGACCTCCTGGCCGACTCCCGCACCAAGGTCGTGCACCTGGGCAACCTCACCGAGGAACACGTCCGGGCCGCCGTCGACGCCCAGGCCGGCCCCGGCGTCGACGCGTCCGTCGTCCGGGCCCTGTACGAGCGCAGCGCCGGCAACCCCTACCTCCTCGACCAGCTGCTCGCCGACGCGGGCGGCGCCCGGCGCCTGCGCGATCCCCGGGTCGCCGACGCCGTGCGCGCCGGGATCCCGACGGGGGTGCGCAGCATGCTGCGCAGGCGGTTCGCCGGGCTGTCCCCGCGCGTCCTCCAGCTCCTCAAGTGCTGCGCCGTGCTCGGCGCCGAGGCGACCCTGGCCACGCTCACCGGCATGCTGGACGACGACGGGGCCGACCACGACCTCGTGGAGGAGGTCATGGCGACCGGCCTCATGGAGAACGACCTCGACCACCCGCACCGGCTCGTCTTCCGCTACGGCCTCATCCGCGACGTCCTCCTCGCGGAGCTGCGCTGCCAGGAGCGGGCGGCCCTGCACGCCCGCGCCGTCGCCGTGCTCAGCGCCTGGCACGGGGACTCCCCCGAGGCGAGCGAGGAGGTGGCCCAGCACGCCTGGCAGGCCGCCCTGGCCCTGCCGGCCGAGGACGTGGTGCCGCTCCTGAGGCGCGCCGGTGAACAGGCCATCGGCGACGGCGACTACCGGGGCGCGCAGACCTGGTTCGAGCACGCGCACACCGTGCTCGCCGCCTCGCCCCGCGGCGGTGACACGGCCTCGGACCAGACGCTGGACCTGCGCACGAGGCTCCTGTACACGACGAGCATCACCCGCGGGTACGGCGACCACCAGGTGGAGGTGGAGGCCGGGCGCATCCGGAAGCTGTCCGCCGCCACGGCGGGCCGCACCATCGAGCAAGCCGCGCTGCTGCTGCGGCAGTTCGTGGCCGAGCTGGTCACCGGCCGGCCCCCGGAGGCCGCCCGGCACGTGGAGCAGCTGCGTGCTCTCGCGGAGCGCTCCGGCGCCCCGGAGATCCGGTTCTACGAACGCATCGCCCGCGGGCTGTTGCAGCTGCCCAGCGAGACCGCCGACGCGCTCACGGCCCTGACGGAGGCGGGGCGGGCGGCCGACGAGCTGAGCCCCGGGCAGCGGGAGGCGATGACCCGCCGTTCGCAGCACGACCCCCGGTTCCTCGCCATGAACCACCGGGTCCTCACCCTGTGGCTGCTGGGCGCCGGCGACGAGGCGCGGGAGCTGTGCGACGAGCTGCTCGTGGCGACGGGCCGGGACGGCACGCCGGTCGACCAGGCGAGCGCGTACTACTTCCACTCCCTGGTGGCGGCCCTGGGCGAGGATCCGCACGGGGCGGCGGAGTCCAGCGGCCGGGGTCTCGACATCGCCCGGGCCCACGGGCTGAGCCACTGGAGCGCCATGCTCCAGGTGTGCCGGAGCTGGGCGCGGCAGCAGGCCGGTGAGCCGGGCGCGCTCGGCCGGCTGGAGTCGGCGGTGGCGGAGCTGCGCGAGCGGCGGCTCCTGATCCGGCTGCCGCTCCACCTGGGCCTGCTGGCCCAGGCGCAGCACAGCAGCGGGGCGGTGGAGGAGGCCAGGAGGACGCTGCGGTCGTCGGCCGCCGAGGTCGAGTCCCGGGGCGAGTTCGCCTACGTCAGCAGCAATCTGCCGTTCACCCGGCTGTGTCACCCGGCCGCCGTGTCGTAGCGGCCGGGTGGTGCCGCCCCCGGGGGGGGAGGCCGCTTCTCAGTCGTCCGCTGGTTCGCCCGGTTCTCCTCGCAGGCGGGCGCGGGCGGCTTCGGCCTCGGGGTGGCCGAGTTCGTCGAGGATGCGCACCGCCTCCCGCCACAGGGGCACGGAGGCGGCGCGGTTCCCCCGGGCCTCGTGGGTGTCTCCCATGTGCAGGAGGGTGTCCGCCTCCAGGTAGCGGTCCTTCATGTGCTGGTAGAGCTTCAAGGCGCGCTCGTAGCAGCGCAGGGCCTCCTCGTGGTGGCCCATGTGGTGGTGGGCGTACCCGAGGCTGTCCCAGGCGGCGGCCTCGCCGTTGGTGTCGCCGATCCGCTGGTGCAGGGCCACCGCCCGGGTGCACTCGTCGACGGCCTGCCGGTAGGCGCCGTGGAGGATGTACGTCCAGCCCGTCTCGTTGAGGACGAGGGCCTGCCCGGTGAGGTTGTCCGCCGACCGGTACAGCTCCAGGGCCCGCGCGTAGTGGCCCAGGGCCGCGTCGTGGTCGTGGCGGCCGTTGGCGAGGAAGGCCAGCGACCGGTGCGCGCGTGCCTGGCCGCCCGCCTCGCCGAGGTCGGTGAACAGGGCCATCGCCGCGTCGAGTTCGGTGTGGGCCAGGTCGTCCTGGGCGAGGCGCCCGTACGCGAATCCCAGCGCCCGGCGGGCCTTCGCCTCGCGGAGCCGGTCCTGGAGCAGCCGGGCGGCCTCGACGGCGGTGGACTGGATGTCGATCTGGTCCTGCCAGCGGCCCCTGCGGTCCAGGTACAGCTCCAGGGTCTGGGCCAGCAGCCAGGCGTGGGCCGGGTGGCCGCCGTCCTTGGCCTGGGCGACGGCCGACAGCAGGACGGGCAGTTCCCGCTCCAGCCAGGCCGCGGCCGAGGCGGGGTCGGTGAGGGGGTCGAGTGCGACGCCCGGTTCGGCGGGGGCGTCGGGGGCGGCGTCGATGCGGTCGGGCGTCAGCGCGCTCGTGGCGGCGTGGGCGCCGTGGACGTAGTGGTCGAGCAGGCGCCGTACGGCCGCTTCGCGGGTGCCGGCGTCGTCGTGGTCCTGGAGCTGCTCGGCGGCGTAGATCTTGAGCATGTCGTGGAAGGCGAAGCGGTTCGACGCCGGGCGGATCATCAGGTGGGCGTCGGCCAGCTTGGCCAGCAGGGTCGTGGCCTGGCGCACGGACAGCGCGGCCAGGCTCGCCGCCGCCGTGGCGGACAGGTCGGGGCCGGGGTGCAGGGACAGCAGCCGCAGGAGCCGCGCCGCCTCGGGGCCGAGGCCGTCGAGGGACAGGNNGCGGGCCGCGATGACGGCGAGGGCGAGGGGCAGCCGGTGGCAGAACTCGACGATCGCGTCGACGGCTTCGGGTTCGGCGGCGGTGCGGCCCCGGCCCAGATGGCGCGCGAGGACCTCGCGGGACTCCGTGTCGCTGAGCGGGCCGAGGATCAGGGGGGCGGCCCCGTGGGTGGCGACGAGGCCGCGCAGCTGGGTGCGGCTGGTGATGACGACGAGGCAGGTGCAGCTGCCCGGCAGCAGGGGGCGCACATGCTGGGAGTCGCGCGCGTTGTCGAGGACGATCAGGACCCGGCGGTCGGCGAGGATGCTCCGGTACAGGGCCATCTGGGAGTCGACGTCGGCGGGCAGGTGGCGGGCGGAGACGCCGAGGGCGATGAGGAACGAGCGCAGGGCCTCGGCGGCGGACACGCAGGGCCCGCTCACGTCGAAGCCGCGGAGGTTGACGTAGAGCTGGCCGTCGGGGAAACGGTGCGCGAGGCGGTGGGCGAGGTGCACGGCGAGGGCGGTCTTGCCCACGCCGGCCATGCCCTCGATGGTGTTGATCACCGCCGAGGGGGTCGCGGAGGTCTCGTCGAGCTTGTCGAGGGCGCTGGTGATCCGGGCCAGTTCGTCCCGGCGGCCGACGAAGGTGCGCAGGTCCAGGGGGAGTTGGGTGGGGCGGACCGGGGCCGGCGCGGCCGGCCGCGGTCCGCCCCACCCAAC
>NZ_LIRL01000332.1:237-24855 GCF_001419795.1 Streptomyces niveiscabiei | reverse complement strand
GCGTTCTCCTTCGCCGCCGCGTCTGTCAACTCCCCGATCCGGGCGCCGGTCCGTCGTCCTTCGAGGTGCAGCCGGCCCACGTTCACCCGGTCCTGGGCCAGCAGCGTCAGCACGGCGGACTCCCCGGCGGCGTACGTGGCGACGTACCCGTACACCCCCCGCACGAGCAGCTCGCGCAGCTCCCCCTGGCCGGTCTCGTCGGTGAGGCGTACGGCGACGCCGAGCGCGGCGGCGGTGAGCGCGGCGACCCCCTCCGGCTCGACGCCGGGTGTGTCCGCGGCGAGCACCAGCCCGTCGACGCTGGCCGCGAGCGCGCCGGTGAGCTGGGGGACGGAGGCCCTCAGGCGCCTCAACTCGTCGAGTATGTCGGCCTCGTGAGCATCCATCAGGTCTGTCCTCTCGGGCTGCGGTCGCTGCCGCTCAAAGGGCCTCCAGCGCATCTCTCAGCCTTTTCAGCAGGGCGAGTTGGGGGTCGTCGTCCGGAACCGCCGTGCCGGGTACGGGGGTTGGCGGGGCGGGCGGTGTCACCGTCACCAGTCCCGCCGCCGCGAGCCGCCGTACGTCCAGCAGCGTGGGGAACGCCCGCCGTCCGAGCCGGTGCGCGATCCCGGTGGCCGTGCGCTCCCCGTCGACCTCGGCGAGGACGGCACGCCTGCGCGCGGGGAGCCAGCGCGGCGGAGGGTGGGGGTCGACGAGGCGCAGGGGCGCGTCGTCGGTACGGCCGTCCGGCCAGAGCCGGTCCAGCAGGGCCCGGCGCCGGCGCGTCTCGCGGTCCAGGAGCCCGGCGTCGACGGGCCGTAGGGGGCCGGGGTCGTATCCGGTGTCGTCGTACCGGAAGCGGGCGGGGGCGTCGCCGGGGGTGAGGGTGAAGTACGCGGCGTCGAAGAGGGCCCCCAGCAGGGAGAGTTCAGCGGCGCCGCGCGGTAACCGGCCGTCCTGGACGAGGAGTTGGAGGTTCTCGCGGGTGCCGAGGAGGGCTTCGGGGGCCGGTGTCGCCGCGCTCTCGGCGTACACCACCCGTCCCCGGACCAGGTGCAGCGCGCCGCTGTCCCGCGTCAGCACCCCGCTCGCCTCCTCGGCCGCGAGCCGGGTGAGGAGCGGGGCCACCTCGCCGGTCACGTGCTCGCGGACGGGGAGCGCCGCCACGACGGCCATCACCCCAGCACCAGCTTCCCGGCCATCTCTTCGAGCCGGATGCGCGCGAGCGCGAGGTTGCCGTCGCGGCGGCCGAGCCACACGTGCAGGAAGACGCTGCTGTCGAAGTCGGTGCGGACGAAGCGCAGGAGGTGGTAGCTGTCGCGGTTGCTGATGATGAGGTCCTCGACGGAGTGGCCGTCGTCGGCGGCCGAAGAGCCCGGCGATTCCGGCGAGTTGGGGTGCTCCGGCGCGAACGCCCGCTGCTCCGCCGCGAGTCGGGCCAGCTCCGCCGCCTCCGTGGCCGCCGCCTCCGCGTCCCCGCCGGGGAACTCCCCGACGGAGCCCAGCGCGAGACCGCTGGTCCAGTCGACCAGGGCGGCGCCCCGGGCTCCGGGCAGGCGCATGGCCTCCAGCAGACACTCGTCGATTCCGGGCACCGCGGATCCCCTCCCGCCTCGGTTACGGCTGAGTGAGAGAGACGCTACAGACCGTGTGTGCGACGAGTGAGGAGTTTGGAATTTTCCCTTGGAAAATGCCAACGGCAAGCTAGAGTGGGCGAGTTTGCCTGCTTTTCGGGCTTATCGAACGCCCAGGCCGTGGGCGTGCGTCAAGGGCGCTCGGGCTCGCCCAGGGTGGTGAGCGCGTCGCCGTACGCCCCGCCGGCCTCGGCGAGGATCTCCGCCGTCGTCTGGGCGGCACGGACGAGCGCGAACCCGGTGCGGCCGTCCGCGCCGGGCGCGTACCCGTAGATCGCGGGCCGGGGAAGGGAGTTGTACGCGTAGTGGTGGGCGAAGTAGTACGCGCCCGTGTCCAACGCCGCCGCGTAGTCGCCCTGTTCGAGCAGCGGCAGCGAACGCCCGCGCGCCAGCAGGTCACCCGAGAAGCACGCGGGGCCCGCGACGTCCTGCACGGTCTCGGGGCCGCCCTTGGTGCGGCCCTTCGCGTCGTACGCGGCGATCCTGAGCGGCCACGAGCCCGGCATGTACACGGTCCGGGTCGCGACCTGGACGCCCGCGTGCGTCACCGCGATGCGCCGGCCGCCCGCGCTCTTCGCGTACTCCACGCGCGCCACCACCGTGCCCTGCTTGGCCAGCAGCGAGCGGCCGAACTCGGTGACCAGCCCGTACCGGCCGGCGAACAGGCCCGGCACGGCCTCCTTCAGCAGGCGGGCGTACTGCGCGTACGTCGGCGCGGTCTCCTCCGAGCCGTAGTTCACCGGCAGGCCGCCGCCGATGTCCACGGTGTCGATCTGGCGCCGGCCGATCCGCCGGTTGATCTCCTCGGCCAGCGCGTACGTCTCCGCCACGCCGCGCGCCATCAGGGTCAGCGGCACGCCCTGCGAGCCGGTGTGCGCGTGCAGGCGGGTCAGCCACGGGCGCTCCGCGTACGCGCCGATCACCCACTCCCGCGCGCCCTCGTCCCGCAGGGCGACGCCGAACTTCGAGGTGGGGGTGGCCGTCGAGGTCGACTCGATCGTGCCGCCGCCGACCTGCGGGTTCACGCGCAGGCCGATCGGGGAGGCGCTCGGCGTCCCGCGCCGCAGGGCGTCGACGCGGGCCAGTTCCTGCGGGTTGTCCGCGTTCACCGCGATGCCCAGGGCGAGGGCCTCGCGCAGCTCCGCCGGGGTCTTCGCGGGGGAGTCCAGTACGGTCGTCTCCGGGGTGAACCCCGCCGCGCGCGCGAGGGCGAGTTCGCCGGGGCTCGCGACCTCGGCGCCGAGGCCGGCCTCGCGCAGCAGGCGCAGGACCGGCACCAGAGGGGTGGCCTTGACGGCGAAAGCGTGCAGGACCGGGGTGCCGGGGGTGACGACGGCGTCGAACGCGGCCGTCAGCTCCGCCGCCGACTCCCTGATGCCGGTGACGTCCAGGAGGCCCACGATCGGGGCGTCCGGGCCCAGCAGGCCCTGCTCCACCGCCGCGCGGACCGCGTCGTCCCGGCGCGCCGCCCGTGCGTCGTCCACCGCTTGCCTGCCTGCCGCCTGCCGCACATCAGCCCCCGTCGAGGTGGTCCGGTACCGGTGTCTCCGTCGGCCGGAGCATGCCCCGGCTCGCGCCCGGGTGTGCCCCTCCTTCCAGCCAAACACCCGTACGGCGTGCGTGTCGGTTCCCCGCCCTATTGACTAGTTCTATTCAGCTAGCCAGGATGTGAATAGAACCGGAATATCGATGACGTGTCCCAGGAGGCAGCCCATGTCAGGACCCCGGCCCGTTCGAGCCCCCCGCGGAACCGGACTGAACACCCTGGGCTGGCAGCAGGAAGCCGCCCTGCGGATGCTCCAGAACAACCTCGACCCCGAGGTCGCCGAACACCCCGACAAGCTCGTCGTCTACGGCGGCACCGGCAAGGCCGCGCGCGACTGGCGCTCCTTCGACGCGATGGTCCGTACGCTCACGACCCTCAAGCAGGACGAGACCATGCTCGTCCAGTCCGGGCGGCCCGTCGGTGTCATGCAGACCCACGAGTGGGCGCCGCGCGTCCTCATCGCCAACTCCAACCTCGTCGGCGACTGGGCGAACTGGGAGGAGTTCCGGCGCCTGGAGGCCCTCGGGCTGACCATGTACGGCCAGATGACCGCCGGGTCCTGGATCTACATCGGCACGCAGGGCATCCTCCAGGGGACGTACGAGACGTTCGCCGCCGTCGCCGCGAAGAAGTTCGGCGGGACCCTCGCCGGGACGATCACCCTCACCGCCGGGCTCGGCGGGATGGGCGGCGCCCAGCCGCTCGCCGTCACCATGAACGACGGCGTCGCGATCTGCGTCGACTGCGACCCGCGCGCCATCGAGCGCCGCATCGAGCACCGGTACCTGGACGTGAAGGCGGACAACCTCGCCCACGCGCTCCAGCTCGCCACCGAGGCCCGTGACCAGCGCAAGCCGCTGTCCATCGGCCTCCTCGGCAACGCCGCCGAGCTGCTCCCGCAGATGCTCGCCGAGGGCGCCCCCATCGACATCGTCACCGACCAGACCTCCGCCCACGACCCGCTCGCCTACCTCCCGGTCGGCGTCGACTTCGACGACATGGCCTCCTACGCCGCGAAGGACCCGGCCGGGTTCACCACCCGGTCCCGCGAGTCCATGGCCCGGCACGTCGAGGCCATGGTCGGCTTCATGGACGCCGGCGCCGAGGTCTTCGACTACGGCAACTCCATCCGCGGCGAGGCCCAACTCGCCGGGTACGAGCGCGCGTTCGCGTTCCCCGGGTTCGTCCCCGCGTACATCCGGCCCCTCTTCTGCGAGGGCAAGGGCCCCTTCCGCTGGGCCGCGCTCTCCGGCGAGGCGTCCGACATCGCGAAGACCGACAAAGCGATCCTCGACCTCTTCCCCGAGAACGAGTCCCTGGCCCGCTGGATCAAGATGGCCGGCGAACGCGTCCACTTCCAGGGCCTCCCCGCCCGCATCTGCTGGCTCGGCTACGGCGAGCGCGACAAGGCCGGCGAGCGCTTCAACGACATGGTCGCGAGCGGCGAGCTGGCAGCGCCCCTCGCCATCGGCCGCGACCACCTGGACACCGGCTCGGTCGCCTCCCCCTACCGCGAGACCGAGGCCATGCTCGACGGCTCCGACGCCATCGCCGACTGGCCCATCCTCAACGCCATGGTCAACGTCGCCTCCGGCGCCTCCTGGGTCTCCCTCCACCACGGCGGCGGCGTCGGCATGGGCCGCTCCATCCACGCGGGCCAGGTCACCGTCGCCGACGGCACAAAACTGTCCGCCGAAAAAATCCGCCGCGTCCTCACCAACGACCCCGGCATGGGCGTCATCCGCCACGTCGACGCGGGCTACGACATCGCCGAGTCGGTAGCGGCCGAGCGCGGCGTACGCATCCCGATGCGCGAGGACGGCGACGCGTGAGCGACGGCAACGCTCAGGTGGGAGCAGCGACCCTGTCCGCTGCTCCCCCTTCCTTCCAGGAGATGTGGCGCCAGCTCCACCCCATCGGCCGTCACCCCGACTCGCACGGCTACCGGCGGTTCGCCTGGAGCCCCGCCGACGCCGACTGCCGGGTCTGGTTCAAGGAGCAGGCCGAGCTGCGGGGGCTGGCGTACGAGGTCGACCGGAACGGGAACCAGTGGGCCTGGCTGGGGGATCCCGCGGCCGGGGACGCTGTGGTCACCGGGTCCCATCTCGACTCCGTTCCCGATGGAGGGGCCTTCGACGGGCCGCTCGGGGTCGTGTCCTCCTTCGCCGCGCTCGATGAACTGCGGGCGCGCGGGGTCCGGTTCGGCAAGCCCCTCGGCATCGTCAACTTCGGCGACGAGGAGGGCGCCCGGTTCGGGCTGGCCTGTGTCGGGTCCCGGCTCACCTCGGGGAAGCTGACGCTGGCGCAGGCTCATCAGCTCACCGACGGCGACGGGATCAGCCTCCCGAAGGCGATGGAAGCCGCCGGGTACGACCCGGACGGCATCGGCGCCGACAGCGAGCGCCTCGACCGCATCGGCGCTTTCGTCGAACTGCACGTCGAGCAGGGACGCGCGCTGGACCTCTCCGGGGACCAGGTCGGCATCGCGAGCGCCATCTGGCCGCACGGGCGCTGGCGGTTCGACTTCCGGGGCGAGGCCAACCACGCGGGCACGACCCGCCTCGTGGACCGGCGCGACCCGATGCTGTCGTACGCGGAAACCGTGCTCGCCGCACGCCGGGAAGCGCAGCTCGCCGGCGCTGTGGCCACGTTCGGGAAGATCTCCGTCGAGCCGAACGGCGTCAACGCGATCCCGTCGCTCGTACGCGGCTGGCTGGACTCCCGCGCGGCCGGACAGGAGACCCTCGACACGGTGGTCACCGGCATCGAGAAGGCCGCGCAGGCGTACGCGCGGGAGCACGGCGTCGAACTGGACGTCGTGCGCGAGTCGTTCACGCCGGTCGTGGAGTTCGACCACGCCCTGCGCGACGAGCTGGCCCGCATCCTCGGCAAGGACACCGACCTCACCGTCCCCGTCCTCGGCACCGGCGCGGGACACGACGCCGGAATCCTGTCGGGACGTATCCCGACCGCCATGCTGTTCGTGCGCAACCCCACCGGCGTCTCGCACTCCCCGGCCGAGTCCGCGACGGAGGACGACTGCGTGGCCGGGGTGCAGGCGCTCGCCGACGTACTGGAAGGGCTGGCCCGCGCATGACGACGTTCTGGCTGGAGCACGCCTGGCTGGACCCGGCGGTGGAACCGGGCGTGGCCCTGGAGGTCACCGACGGCAGGATCACGGCCGTACGCAAGGGCGTCGAGGCGCCCCCGCCGGGCGCCGAGGTGCTGCGGGGCCTGACCCTCCCCGGCCTGGCGAACGCGCACAGCCACGCCTTCCACCGGGCCCTGCGCGGCACGGTCCAGGTCGGGTCCGGCACGTTCTGGACCTGGCGCGAGGTGATGTACGGCGTCGCGGACCGGCTCACCCCGGAGAAGTACCACGCGCTCGCGCGGGCGGTGTACGCGGAGATGGCGCTCGCCGGGATCACGACGGTCGGCGAGTTCCACTACGTCCACCACACCCCGGACGGCACCCCGTACGCCGACCGCAACGCGATGGGCGAGGCCCTGATCCAGGCTGCGGCGGACGCCGGGATCAGGATCACGCTGCTGGACGCCTGCTACCTCTCCGCGGGGTTCGGCCAGGCACCGAACCGGCACCAGCGCCGCTTCTCCGACGGCGACGCGGAGAGCTGGGCGGCACGCTGTGCAGAACTCAAGGAACAGGATCACGCCCGGATCGGCGCGGCGATCCACTCGGTCCGGGCGGTCCCGGCGGACCAGCTCGCGACGGTCGCGGCCTGGGCCCGGGACCGCCGGGCCCCCCTCCACGTCCACCTCTCCGAGCAGACCGCCGAGAACGACGCCTGCCGGACGGCCCACGGCCGCACGCCCACGCAGCTCCTCGCCGACCACGGCGTCCTCGGCCCGCGCACCACCGGCGTCCACAACACCCACCTCACGGCGGACGACATCGCCCTGATCGGCGGCTCGGCCACCGGCACCTGCATGTGCCCGACGACGGAACGCGACCTGGCCGACGGCATCGGACCCGCCGTGGCCCTCCAGCGGGCCGGTTCCCCGCTCTCGCTCGGCTCCGACAGCCACGCCGTCATCGACCTCTTCGAGGAGGCGCGGGCGATGGAACTGGACGAGCGCCTGCGCACCCGCACCCGGGGCCACTGGACGGCCGCCGCCCTCCTGCGGGCGGCCTCGGCCGACGGCCACGCCGCGCTCGGCTGGGACGACTGCGGCATCCTCGCCCCCGGCTCCCTCGCCGACTTCACGACCGTCGCCCTCGACTCCGTCAGAACCGCGGGCCCGCTGCCGCGGCTGGGCGCGGAGACGGCCGTATTCGCCGCGTCGGCGGCAGATGTCCGCCATACGGTCGTGGGCGGCCGGCACGTCGTACGGGACGGGGCCCACACCGCCGTACCGGATGCCCCGCGAGCCCTCGCGGCGGCCGTCGCCGACCTGCGCTCCTGACCTTCGCAACCCACGAGGACGCCATGAACGCCCCCACCACGCCGAGCAGCCCCATCGGGCCGAACCAGGCGAACAGCACGACCGGTACGACGACCGTCATCACGAACATCGGCACCCTTGTCACCAACGACCCCTCCCTGGGCGACCACTCCCCACTCGGACTGATCCAGGACGCGGCCGTCGTCATCGACGGCGACCGCATCGTGTGGACCGGTGAATCCAGCAAAGCACCCGCCACTGACAATCGGGTCGACGCGGGCGGCCGGGCCGTCCTCCCCGGCTTCGTCGACTCCCACTCCCACCTCGTCTTCGCGGGCGACCGCACGGCCGAGTTCAACGCGCGCATGTCAGGACGGCCGTACACCGCCGGAGGCATCCGCACGACGGTCGCGGCGACCCGCGCGGCCGGCGACGAGGCGCTGGAGGCGAACCTCACGCGCTACCTCGCCGAGGCCCTGCGCCAGGGCACGACCACGATGGAGACCAAGTCCGGCTACGGCCTGACCGTCGAGGACGAGTCCCGAGCGCTGCGCATCGCCGCCCGCCACACCGACGAGGTCACGTACCTCGGCGCGCACATCGTCTCCCCCGACTACGCCGACGACCCGGCCGCGTACGTGGCTCTCGTCACCGGCGAGATGCTCAACGCCTGTGCGCCGCACGCCCGTTGGATCGATGTCTTCTGCGAGAAGGGCGCCTTCGACGGCGACCAGGCGCGGGCGATCCTCACGGCGGGCAAGGAGAAGGGCCTCCATCCCCGCGTCCACGCCAACCAACTCACGTACGGACCAGGCGTCCAGCTCGCCGTGGAGCTCGACGCGGCGAGCGCGGACCACTGCACGCACCTCACGGACGAGGACGTCGACGCGCTGGCCAACAGCGACACGGTGGCCACCCTGCTGCCGGGCGCGGAGTTCTCGACGCGGGCCGAATGGCCGGACGCGCGGCGCCTGTTGGGCGCGGGGGCCACGGTCGCGCTCTCCACGGACTGCAACCCGGGGTCGTCCTTCACGTCCTCGGTCCCGTTCTGCATCGCGCTGGCCGTACGGGACATGGGGATGACGCCGGACGAGGCGGTGTGGTCGGCGACGGCGGGCGGAGCGGCGGCGCTGCGGCGTACGGACGTGGGCCGGGTGACCCCGGGCGCCCAGGCGGACCTGATCCTCCTGGACGCCCCGAGCCACGTGCACCTGGCCTACCGGCCGGGAGTGCCGCTGGTGAGGGGGGTGTGGCGGAAGGGAACAAGAGAGGTATGACCGGAGTCACTCCTCTACGGTCAGCCCTTTCCTGAGCCGCACCAGCGTCCTCGCCAGCAGCCGCGACACGTGCATCTGCGAGATCCCCAGCTCCTCCCCGATCTCCGACTGCGTGAGCCCGGCGACGAAGCGCAGCGACAGGATCCGCCGTTCCCTGGGCGGGAGTTCGGCGATCAGGGGCTTCAGCGACTCGACGTACTCGATGCCTTCGAGCCCGTGGTCCTCGTACCCGATCCGGTCCGCGAGCGCGCCCTCGGTCTCCTCCTCGTCGGGCTGGGCGTCGAGGGAGGAGGCGGTGTACGCGTTGGACGCGGCCATCCCCTCGACGACCTCGTCGGCGGAGATGCCGAGCCGCTCGGCCAGCTCCGCGACGGTGGGGGAGCGGTCGAGCCGCTGGGACAGCTCGTCGCCCGCCTTGGCGAGTTCGAGCCGCAGCTCCTGGAGGCGGCGCGGTACGCGCACGGACCAGGAGGTGTCCCGGAAGAACCGCTTGATCTCGCCGACGATCGTCGGCATGGCGAAGGTGGGGAACTCGACGCCTCTGCTCAGCTCGAACCGGTCGATGGCCTTGATCAGCCCGATCGTGCCGACCTGGACGATGTCCTCCATCGGCTCGCTGCGGGAGCGGAAGCGCGAGGCGGCGAACTTGACGAGCGCGAGGTTCAGCTCGACGAGGGTGTTGCGGACGTACGCGTACTCGTGGGTGCCCTCTTCGAGGGCTTCGAGGCGGGCGAAGAGCGTCTTGGACAGCGCGCGGGCGTCGACCGCGCCGATCTCGTCGTACGGGGGGATGTCGGGCAGATCCGCGAGGGGATCGAGGTCGTGGGGATCAAGCTGTTCCGGTGGGGGTGTCGACGCCGCCGTCGGGGGCCGGGATGCGTCGAGCCGGGGTGACATGTCGTCCTCCATCGTTCTCGGCAGGTGTGGCGAATGGCTGCCGGAGCCAGTACATGTGGACTGCGGTGTGCGGCGCCTCCGAGGCCGTCCGGATCGTTTCCCCGGGAAACGGGGCTTCCTACTAGCCCTACCTGCTTCCCCGACCCCACCGCAACTATCATATGTCCTTTTTGTCAAGCTTGGTGCGGTTGTTCGGGTGTCCGGGGCCGGTGTACAAGGCGTAGTGTTCGAGAGCATCGGTACGCGGCGACGACCTCGGGAGAGATGACGGCATGGACCACGGGACGGTCGGCAGCGCACAGTCGGGCCGGCTGCTGGTGGAGGTGCGGGAAGAGGGCTCCAGCGCGGTCGTCACCCCCTCGGGTGAGCTCGATCACCACACCGCGGAGCTGCTGCGCGAACCTCTGGACGCGTGTCTGGCGAAGGGTTTCAGCCGTCTCGTCATCGACTGCTCACGGCTGGAGTTCTGCGACTCCACCGGACTGAACGTGCTGCTCGGCGCCCGCCTCAAGGCGGAGGCCGCCGGCGGTGGCGTCCACCTCGCCGGGATGCAGCCGGTCGTCGCCCGGGTCTTCGAGATCACCGGCGCCGAGGCCGTCTTCACCGTTCACGCCACGGTCGCCGACGCGCTGCCCGGCCCCGCCGCCGACGGCTGAGACTGCCCGCCCGCCGGAGTGTGTTCCGTACGCCGCGCCGGGCAGGAGACTTCGTGAACATGTCGGCGGCACGTGTGTACGAGCCCGCGCGGGAGCGGGTGCCGTCGGCCCTGAGAACGACCTGGTGCCTCTGGAACCGGTCAAACTGGTGAGGTGAAGCGCTGATGAGCACCACCCGGCCCCCTGTGCCTGTGCCGTCCGGCGACGAGCCGTCCGGCGAGGGTGTCCGGCGGTTGCGTCTCGACGGCGCGAGCGGCGTCGTACCGCTCGCCCGGGACTTCGCCCGGCAGGCGCTGTACGCGTGGGGCTGGCTCCCGGCGTCCGGCGCGGACCGCCGCGCCGCGGCCGAGGACGTGCTCCTCGTCGTCTCCGAGCTGGTCACCAACGCGTGCCTGCATGCCGGGGGGCCCGAGGAGATCCGCATCTCCTGCGACAACAAGGTCATCCGCGTCGAGGTCATGGACCGCGGCACCGGCCAGCCGTCCCCCCGCACCCCGCACCGCGCGGGGCGCCCCGGAGGACACGGCATGTTCATCGTGCAGCGCCTGTGCCTCGACTGGGGCGTCGTACGGGCGCAGGGGGTCGGGGGCAAGACGGTGTGGGCGGAACTGGGGGCACCCGCCTGACACGAAACACGCCCGGCCCCTCGGGGACCGGGCGCGCTCCGACTCTCCCCTACGCCAGCTTGGCCCCACCCGTGAAGGCGGCCCACTGACCTGCGGTGAAGACCAGGGCGGGACCCTGACCATCGTGCTTGGTGTCGCGCGCGGCGACTTGCCCGTTGCCGAGGAAGGCGACCTCGACGCAGTTCGCATTGCCGTTGCTACGGGTGCTCTTGCGCCAGACCGCGCTTTTCAGGTCGGCACTGTTCACTGGTCCAACTCCTTGATGAAGGAGGTCCATTGGCCGGCGGTGAAGACCAGGGCGGGGCCGTAGCCGTCGTGCTTGGTGTCGCGTGCGGCGACCTGGCTGCTGCTGAGGACGGCGACCTCGACGCAGTTCGCGTCAGAGTTGCTGCGGGTGCTCTTGCGCCAGACCGCGCCTGTCAGGTCGGCACTGTTCACTTGCCTAGCTCCTTCGCTGCTTGCTTGAGGAGGCGCATGCTGCCCGCTTGGTCGAGCGCCGAGCCCCAGATGTTCGTGAACGCCGCGTCGTAGCGCTCGATTTCATTGGTTTTGTCGAGGTATAGAGAACCGGTGAACCCCTCCACGTAGACCGTGGGGGGTTCGGTGTCCCGGCCATCACCGGTGGTCGGGAAGCGCAGTAGAACGAACGGCCCGGATGCCATCCCTTTGTGCAGGCCTGCGGAGTAGGGCATGACGCGGATGTTCACGTTGTCCAACTCGTCCAGCTCCACCAGCCTGTTCAACTGATCGGCCATGATCTTCGCGCTCCCGACCGGGCGATGCAACACCCCTTCGTTCAGGACAACGTCAACCTTGGGTGCATCCGTCACTCGGGTCAGCAACACCTGCCTGGTGATGCGTACATGCGTCCGCCGCTCGATCTCTTCCTCGTCCCGGTCGGGGACGAAACCGATCACGGTGCGGGCATAGTCCGGCGTCTGGAGCAGCCCGGGGACGAGTTCCGACTCATACCACTGGAGGGAGGAAGCCGCCTCCTCCAACCCCACGTACAGATCGAAGGAATCCGGGATCACATCCCCGTACGAGTGCCACCACCCCTTGCTCTTCGTCTCCTTCGCGAGCCCCATCAGCGCCTGCGTCAACTCGGCGGGCGCCCCGTACACCTTGCACATGGCCTCCACGTCGAGGCTGCGCAGGGACGTCTGGCCGGTCTCGATGCGCCAGAGTTTCGGCTCCGACCACTCCAGCTTGGTCGAGGCGGCCCGAGCCGTCAGGCGTGCGCGATTGCGCAGCTCACGCAGGTGACGGCCGAGCTGCCTGCGCGGAACCGTCGAGCCGGTAACCCCTGTCACGTGTCCCCACCTTCCAACAGTCCGAATACCCCGTGCACTTGATATGTAAGCGCGGCCAGTTTCATTACGCAATGGCGTACAAGAATTCGAGAATCGAGAAGCGATTCTTTCTAAATGAAACCTTGCATCCAGAGTTATCACGGTGCTTCACTCGTCACGAAAGGGGACGGAACAAACACCGTCCGTGAGCGTGACGGCAAGGAGGCAGGGCCATGAAGCCGCTGATCTTCGGCTACATGCGGGTTCCCGACGACATGAGCGACGAGGAGGTGAAGCGGAAGCAGGACGGCATGACGGTCTACGCGGAGGCCAACGGCTTCGCCCTGGCGACCGTCTACTTCGAGTTCGCCGACGGCCGCGTGGACGCCTTCGCCGAGACGGTCGAGGCCATCCTGCGCGCCGAGTCCCACCACCTGCTCGTGCCGTCCTACCGCGACCTGGCCTTCAGCCGGGCGCTCCAGGACGCGATGATCCTGACCGCCGAGCACGCCCGCGTGGAGGTCGTGAGTCTGGAAGAGCGCGCGTGATCCAGGATCAGGAGGGCGCTGTCCCCTTCTACTTCTCCCACCAGCCCCGCTTCGCCGACCGCCTCTCCCTCGCCGCCGTCCCCTCCTCGGTGGGCCTGGCCCGCGACTTCACCCGCCTCGCTCTCGCCAAGTGGCCCGTCCGGCCCATCGAGGACGACGCCCTGCTCGTCGTCTCCGAACTCGTCACCAACGCCGTCCTGGCCACCCCGGACGACCTCGCCCTCGTGACCGTGCGCCTGCTCGGCCTGCGCACCGGCCTGGTCGTCGAGGTGGGGGACGGCTCGCCGAAAGAGCCGGTGCCGGCCGCGCCGGACGCGGATTCCGAGGGCGGGCGGGGACTGCTGCTGGTCCGGGAGCTGGCGGCACGCTGGGGGTCCTGCGCGCTGCCGGCCGGCAAAGTCGTCTGGGCGGAGATCGCCGGACAGGGGTCCCTCGCACCGAGCGCCGCCCTTTCCCTTCCCTCCTCAAGCCACCCGGCGTACCTTGGCGCACCGAATCTGATGAGGCGTCAGGGGTGAGAGATCGTGGCCGAGCGGAAACGGAGTGGCGTGCTCGCGGCGGGCGCGGTTCTCGCCGGGGTGGGGGTGATGGCGCTCGCGCCGGGCGCCTCCGCCGCCGTCGTCGACGTCAACTACGCCTGTCAGACGCCGATCGGGCCGAAGAGTGCCGTCTCGCCGATCGACATCAAGGGCGTGAAGAGCGGGAGCGGTTACCGCATCACCATGTCGTGGCAGAAGGGCGTCTCGTCCAGCCCGGTGGAGCTGGGCGCGGGGGCGATGAAGCCGAAGGCCACCGTCAAGCTGGGCGGCGCGGACAGCGGCACCCTCACCGTCACCGGGGAGGCCAACCAGGCGGCGATTCCGGCCGACACCCCGATAAAGATCAGCGACTTGAGCGGGACGTACACGCCGAAGGCGTCCGGGAAGGTCACGTTCACCCCGGGTGTGCTGACCATCATCGCGCTCGGTACGACGACGACGTGTACGCCGACCAACTCACCCGGCGCGGCCCTGACGTTGGACGTGACGGCGGGCGGGGGCCCCGCGCCGAACATCCCCGCGCCGGACACCCCCGCGCCCCAGCTCCCGCAGACCGGCCCCGAGGACTCCTTCGTCGCGCTCGGCACGCTCGGCGGGACGATCCTGCTGACCGGCGCCGCCGGCGCCCTGTGGCTGACGCGCCGTGCTCGTTAGGGCCGTGCTCGGCAGAAGGGCCGCCGCGCTGCTCGCCGCCCTCGCGCTGTGTCTGACGGTGCCGGGGACGGCGCGGGCGGCGTCAGGGCCGACGGTCCAGCTCGGCAAGCCGGAGGCGGGCAAGGGGAGTTCGGTCACCGCCAGCGGTGCGGGCTGGCCGGCGAACACGCTGCTGACGCTACTGCTGTGCGGCCAGTCCAGCCCGGCGAGGGGGGTGCTCGGCGGCACCAACTCCTGTGCCAACGCGGACGGCCGGGCCGTGACGACGGACGCGCGGGGCAGGTTCAGCCGCGAACTCCCGGTCGTGGGACCGCCGGTGCCCTGCCCGTGCGTCGTGCACGTCGCGACGGCCACCGGACGCAAGGCACAGGCCGACGCCGCCCTGAAGGTCGCCGGGCACGAGGAGAAACCGCTGCCCCAGGAGTCGCCGACCGGCACGCTGAAAGTCCTGACGGACCCTCAACTCAAGGGCTCCAGCGGCCTGTTGACCTGGTTCGGCGCACCCCCCGCCCGCAAGCTCGTCGTCACGGTCGGGAACGCCGGAACGACCCCCGTCCGCAACCCCGTCTTCCAAGTCGGCACCGCACACGGCGTGTTCGCGCCCCAGTGGGACGACCACCAGTGGGACGGCACCCTCGCGCCCGGCGGACGCGCCCGCCTGGAGCTGCCGTTCGAGCTGGCCGGCGGGGCGCACGGCGACTACACGGTCTCCCTGAGGTACGGCGGCAAGGTCCTCGCCGACCGGCCCTGGGACGTGGGCCGGCCCTGGGGCGTCGTCCTCTTCTGGGCGCTCGCCGCGATCGTCGTCCCCTCGGCGCTGTTCCGCATCGGGATGGCGATCGTCGACAAGGTCCGCCCGCGCCCGCACCGCAAGCGAAGCGCCGTACGGCGCCTGCGTATCCGCAGGCCGGAGCCGCCTCCGAGCGCCACCACCACGAGCCCGACCCTGCCGTGGTTCTCCCCCGACACCCAGGGCCGCCTCTCCGCACCGCACGACGACCGAACGACCCCGAGCAGGAAGGGCATGACGTGAGAGCCACCAGGAGAGCGGCCGTCGCAGTGGTCGCGGTCGGGACGAGCGCGCTGTTCGGGCTCGCGGCCGTGCCCGCCATGGCCGCCGAGGTGTCGTACACCACCCACTGCGTCCCCCCGGCCGGGATACCGCCCGTCGACGGGACGACCAAGGTGCAGATCACCGCGCCGGCCACCGCGAAGGCCGGGGACACCGTGGACGTCGTCTGGAAGTTCACGCAGGCCGCGTCCAAGAACCCGGACATCATCGACCTGCCCGCCAACTCCGTACAGCCGTCGGGGACGTTGAAGGTGTCCGGCGCGCAGAGCGGGGACGTCGCGATGACCGGGCCGCGCGAGAACCCGGCGATCCCCAAGGGCGGGGCGATGGTCCTCGCCGACATGAAGGGGACGCTGAAGCTGACGGCGCCGGGGGAGGTGAAGCTGACGCCGGACGCGTACGTCGTCAACGCGATGGGGACGAACACGAACTGCGCGCCGACCCAGGCGGTGTCGCCGGCCGCGACGATCACGGTGACCGGGGGTGGCAGCAACTCCCCCAGCCCCAGCGGCAGTTCCAGCAACTCGCCGAGCCCCAGCGGCAGTTCGAGCAACTCGCCCAGTCCTACCGGGAGTTCGTCGACCTCGCCGTCGCCCTCCGTCTCCGCCTCCTCCTCGGACGAACCGACCGACTTCACCGGCAAGGTCGTCGACGTCCCCTACACCTGCCAGTCACCGCTCGGTGAGAAGAAGGCGACCTCGCCCGTCCAGATCAACGCCAAGAAGAACGGCGGGAGTTACGACCTCACCGTCCAGTTCAAGAAGTCGGTGATGGACTCGCCCGCCGACATCCCGGCCGGCTCGGTGAAGCCGTCCATGGAGGTGAAGCTCGGCGGCGCCGACTCGGGGACGGTCCACGTCGAAGGGCCCCTGAACTCCGCCCCGATCAAGACCGGCACCCCCATCGAGATCCCCGACCTGAAGGGCACCTACAAACCCGGCGCGACCGGTGAATCGACGCTCGCGCCAGGGGAGTTGCTCATCGAGGCGCTCGGCACGAAGACGACGTGCAAGCCGGACCAGAGCCTGGTCTCCCTCACCCTCACGACCGAGAAGCAGGAGGGCGGCGCCGCCGGCGGCTCCTCCACGAACGGCGGTTCCACCACGGGCGGTTCCACCACCGGCGGCCTCGCGGACACCGGCTCCGGGGACCACGGCGCCCTGAAGGCGCTGGGCCTGGTCGCCGGGACGGCCGTACTGCTGGGCGGGGCGGTGTTCACGTTCCTGCCGAAGCGCAGGACGCGCTAGACACGGAGGAGGGCCGCCCCCTCGGGGACGGCCCTCCCGCGACGTACGGCAACCTCAGCGGACGTCGCCCATCAGGGAGTTGACGCGCTTGCGGTACATCCATACGGCGAAGCCGGCGATCACCGCGAGGACGGCTTCCAGGGCGACGAAGCCGGTCCGGTCGAGGTTCACCGCGCCCGCCGCCTTGTTGGACAGCAGGGCGGTGACCGAGTCGCCCGCGCTGACCGCGAGGAACCAGATGCCCATCATCAGGGAGGCGTACTTCGCGGGAGCCATCTTCGTGGTGACGGAGAGGCCGACCGGGGAGAGCGTCAGCTCGCCGACGGTCTGGACGAAGTACACGCCCGCGATCCACAGCGCGGCCGGCTGGTGACCGTTCTCGGCGATGGACAGCGGCGCCAGGAAGAGGAAGAACGAGGCGCCGATCAGGAACAGGCCGGAGGAGAACTTCACGATCGTGCTCGGCTCCTGGCCGCGCCGGTTCAGCCACAGCCACAGCCAGGCGAAGACCGGCGCGAGCGCCATGATCATGACCGGGTTGACGGACTGGTACCAGGAGACCGGGAAGCCCCACCCGAAGACCGTGTTGTCGACCTTGCTCTCGGCGAAGACCGACAGGGTCGAGCTGCCCTGGTCGTAGATCATCCAGAAGACGGCCGCGGCGATGAAGAACCAGATGTAGGCCGACATCCGCGACTGCTCGACCGCCGACAGCTCCTTGTCCCGCTTGATCCGGCCGATGACGAGGATCGGCACGATCAGTCCGAGGACGGTGAACGGCAGCACCGCCGCGTCCGGGCTGAAGAAGTCGGAGAGCGTGAAGGCGACGTACGCGACGACGGACACCGCGAACCAGATCAGGCCCTTGCGCAGGGTCGCGGACTTCTCCTCGGCGGACATCGGGGTCGGTACGACGTCGCTGCGCTCGCTCAGGTGGCGCGTACCCAGCAGGAACTGGCCGAGGCCCAGCGCCATGCCGACGGCGGCCATCCCGAAGCCGAGGTGCCAGTCGACCTTCTCGCCGACGGTGCCGATGGTCAGCGGCGCGGCGAACGCGCCGATGTTGATGCCGATGTAGAAGAGCGTGAAGCCGCCGTCACGGCGTGAGTCGTCGGGGCCGCTGTAGAGGTGGCCGACCATCGTCGAGATGTTGGCCTTCAGCAGGCCCGAGCCGAGGGCGACGAGGCCGAGGCCGACGAAGAAGCTCACGGTCGCCGGGAGCGCCAGGCACACATGGCCCACCATGATGATCAGACCGGCGACGGCCACCGTTTTGCGGGGGCCCAGCACCCGGTCCGCGAACCAGCCGCCCGGCAGGGTCAGCAGGTACACCAGCGAGCCGTACACCGAGGTGATCGAGATCGCCGTACCGGCGCTCAGGTGCAGACCGCCCGGGGCCACCAGGTAGAGCGGGAGCAGGGCCCTCATGCCGTAGTAGGAGTACCTCTCCCACATCTCCGTCATGAAAAGAGTGGCCAGGCCGCGCGGGTGGCCGAAGAAGGTCCGCTCGGCGCCGGGGGTCACCGGCCGTGCCGAGTCCTTCGTCAGGCTGGACGCCATGATGGATCCTTGCTGCTGTTTACAGGTCGCTTGCACCGGTACGCACGAAAAAGGACCCCCGGCTTCTTCGCCGAAGGTCCCCGCAGTGCAACAGGCGTTTGGCCACCTTACGGCGGAGTAGGGGGCGAAATGGAAGCGTTTGAGGCATGGATCACAAGGTCTGGACCAAGTTCGCGGGCCTGCCGGGCGTCCGGGATGCCCCGCCTTGCCCCTTGGTAAGAAACAGTCAGGGCGATCACACCCCTGGCCACGTCCCGTGCGGACTACCATCAGCTTCATGACCCGAGTACTGCTAGCCGAGGACGACGCGTCCATCTCGGAACCGCTGGCCCGAGCCCTGCGCCGGGAAGGGTACGAGGTCGAGGTGCGCGAGGACGGACCCACCGCGCTCGACGCCGGGATGCAGGGCGGCATCGACCTGGTCGTGCTCGACCTCGGCCTGCCCGGCATGGACGGCCTCGAAGTCGCCCGCCGGCTGCGCTCCGAGGGCCACGCCGTGCCGATCCTCATCCTCACCGCCCGCGCGGACGAGGTCGACACGGTCGTGGGGCTCGACGCGGGGGCCGACGACTACGTCACCAAGCCGTTCCGCCTCGCCGAGCTGCTGGCCCGGGTCCGGGCGCTGCTGCGGCGCGGTGCCGCCGAGCCCGCGCAGCCGCCGGCCACGCACGGTGTGCGCATCGACGTCGAGTCGCACCGGGCGTGGATGGGGGACGAGGAACTCCAGCTCACCGCGAAGGAGTTCGACCTGCTGCGGGTCCTCGTGCGGGACGCCGGGCGCGTGGTGACCCGCGACCAGCTGATGCGCGAGGTGTGGGACACGACGTGGTGGTCGTCCACGAAGACGCTGGACATGCACATCTCGTGGCTGCGCAAGAAGCTCGGCGACGACGCCGCGAACCCCCGGTACATCGCCACCGTCCGCGGGGTCGGCTTCCGGTTCGAGAAGAGCTGAGCGCTACGCGCGTAACGCCGTAGTCCTCAGGTAGGGGCGGGGTGGTCCCGCCGCACACACCCCTACCTGAGGACTACGGCTTCTTAGTCGTACGGAGAGAAGTTGTGCGTCGTCGTCTGATCCAGTCCACCCTCGCTGTCGTCCTCGTCGTCATCGCCGTCTTCGGGGTCTCCCTCGTCATCGTCGAGAGCCGGACCATCAGCAACAGCGCCCAGGAACGCGTCGACTCCGAGGCCGTGCGGCTCGTGGGGATCGTGGACAGCCGGCTCCTCGAATCGGAGGCCGTGACCTCCGAGATACTGCGGGACCAGGTCACGCAGGACCGGTACGCCGTGATCCGGATCCCGGGGCGGGCGCCGATCGAGATCGGGGAGAAGCCCGAGGGCGAGGTCATCCACGCGGAGGAGCGCGGGGAGGGCCGGGAGACCGTACGGGTCGAGGAGCCCAAGTCGGCGGTGACCCGCGAGGTCGGCCGTACGCTGCTGATCATCGGCCTCGTCGCGCTGCTGGCGGTCATCGCCGCCGTACTCCTCGCCGTACGCCAGGCCAACAAGCTGGCGTCCCCCCTGACCGACCTCGCGGAGACCGCCGAACGCCTGGGCTCCGGCGACCCCCGCCCCCGGCACAAGCGGTACGGAGTCCCCGAGCTGGACCGGGTCGCGGACGTCCTGGACTCCTCCGCCGAGCGCATCGGCCGCATGCTCACCGCCGAACGCCGGCTCGCCGCCGACGCCTCCCACCAGCTCCGTACACCGCTCACGGCCCTGTCGATGCGGCTGGAGGAGATCACCCTCACCGACGATCTGGAGACCGTGAAGGAGGAGGCGAACGTGGCGTTGGCGCAGGTGGAGCGGTTGACGGACGTCGTGGAACGGCTCCTGACGAACTCCCGCGACCCCCGCACGGGCAACGCGGTCTCCTTCGACCTCGACGAGGTCATCCAGCAGCAGCTGGCGGAGTGGCGCCCGGCGTACCGCTCGGTCGGACGGGCGATCGTCAGCTCCGGCAAGCGCCACTTGCAGGCCGTGGGGACGCCGGGAGCCGTGGCCCAGGTGCTGGCCGCGCTGATCGAGAACTCCCTGATGCACGGCGGCGGCACCGTGGCCCTCCGCACCCGGGTGACCGGCAACCAGTCGGTGATCGAGGTGACGGACGAGGGCCCGGGCGTCCCCGCCGACCTGGGGGCCCGCATCTTCGAGCGGGCCATCAGCGGCCGCAACTCGACGGGCATCGGCCTGGCCGTGGCCCGCGATCTCGCGGAGGCGGACGGCGGACGCCTGGAGATGCTCCAGGCCCAGCCCCCCGTCTTCGGCCTGTTCCTCTCCCGCACGGCCCCGCTGAAGAAGGAGTCGGAGGCGGAGGAGCCGACGGTGCGCTGAGAGGCGACGGTGTGCGGGGGCCCCGCTACGCCCGCTCGCTCACCCGCGCAGTCGTCGCCGAGCGCTGCTCCAAGAACGCCTCCGCGCTGGCCACGGCCTCCTTCGCGGGGAGGGCCTTGAACACCCACGTGCGGTAGGACCAGAAGCGGAACAGCGTGGCGATCCCGATGCCGACGAACTTGAAGATGTTGCTCTGCAACGGGCTGTCCCAGTGGAACGAGTACGTGGCGACGTAGAGCACCCCGTTCTCGATGACCATCCCGATGACCGAGAAGAGGAGGAAGAGGGTCAGCTCCTTCGTACGCCCGCTCTTGTCGCGGTCACGGTAGGTGAAGTACCGGAACCCGACGTAGTTGAAGACGATGGAGACGACCGTGGCGATGACGCTCGCCCGGACGACCTGGAGGTCGGTGACATGCCGTACCAGGTTGAAGACGGCGAGGTTGACCAGCAGCCCGGCCCCTCCCACCGCACCGAACTTCGCGATCTCGCGGCTGATGCGGCGCAAAGCGGAAGCATGCCCCGTGGAACCGTGTTCCATGCTCGTACAAGCCCCCGTCCGGGTTGGGTTTCGTCAACCCAGCCATGCTAACCACCCCCGATGGAGGTTTCCTGTGGTCGACCTCACGGGTTGGAAACAGCTCGGGAAGCAGTGGGGAAACACGGGGTATGAGCCAGGAAAACCGGCAGTAAGAGGTGCGAACGACCACCCGCCCGGCCCGGCCGATACCCTAGGAGCGTGACGTTCCCGGTAGTCGGCATGATCGGCGGCGGCCAGCTCGCGCGTATGACGCACGAGGCGGGCATCCCGCTGGGCATCAGGTTCAAGCTCCTCAGTGACACCCCCCAGGACTCGGCGGCGCAGGTCGTGAGCGAAGTCGTCATCGGCGACTACCGCGACCTGGAGACGCTGCGCGCCTTCGCGCGGGGCTGCGACGTGATCACCTTCGACCACGAGCATGTCCCCACGGACCACCTGCGCGCCCTGGAGGCGGACGGCATCCCGGTCCGCCCCGGCCCGGACGCGCTGGTGCACGCCCAGGACAAGGGCGTGATGCGCGCGAAGCTGACCGAGATCGGCGTCCCCTGCCCCCGCCACCGCATCGTGACGGACCCGGCGGACGTGGTGGCCTTCGCGGCTGAGGGCGACGGCTTCCCCGTCGTCCTCAAGACCGTGCGCGGCGGCTACGACGGCAAGGGCGTCTGGGTCGTCGACGGCCCCGAGGAAGCGGCGGACCCCTTCCGCGCGGGCGTCCCGGTCCTCGCCGAGGAGAAGGTCGACTACGTCCGCGAGCTCGCCGCCAACGTCGTCCGCTCCCCGCACGGCCAGGCCGTCGCCTACCCGGTGGTCGAGTCGCAGCAGGTGAACGGCGTCTGCGACACGGTGATAGCCCCCGCACCCGACCTCGACGAGACCCTCGCCCTCAAGGCCGAGGAGATGGCCCTGACGATCGCGAAGGAACTCGGCGTCGTCGGCCACCTCGCCGTCGAACTCTTCCAGACCCGCGACGGCCGCATCCTGGTCAACGAACTCGCGATGCGCCCCCACAACTCCGGCCACTGGACCCAGGACGGCGCGATCACCTCCCAGTTCGCCAACCACGTCCGCGCGGTCCTCGACCTCCCCCTCGGCGACCCCCGCTCCCGCGCCCCCTGGACGGTGATGGTCAACGTCCTCGGCGGCGACTACCCCGACATGTACTCCGCGTACCTGCACTGCATGGCCCGCGACCCCCAGCTCAAGATCCACATGTACGGCAAGGACGTGAAGCCCGGCCGCAAGGTCGGCCACGTCAACACCTACGGCGACAACCTGGACGACGTGCTGGAGCGCGCCCGTCACGCAGCCGGATACCTGAGAGGCACGATCACCGAATGAGCCCCGTCGCAGGCCCCGTCGTAGGCATCGTCATGGGGTCGGACTCCGACTGGCCCGTCATGGAGGCCGCCGCCCAGGCGCTCGACGAGTTCGAGGTCGCCTACGAGGTGGACGTCGTCTCCGCGCACCGGATGCCGCACGAGATGATCGCGTACGGCGAGCGGGCGGCCGAGCGCGGGCTGAAGGTGATCATCGCCGGGGCCGGGGGAGCGGCGCACCTGCCGGGCATGCTGGCGTCGGTGACACCGCTGCCGGTCGTGGGGGTACCCGTCCCTCTCAAGTATCTGGACGGCATGGACTCGCTGCTGTCGATCGTGCAGATGCCGGCGGGCGTGCCGGTGGCGACCGTGTCCGTGGGCGGCGCCCGCAACGCCGGTCTGCTCGCCGCGCGCATCCTCGCCGCGCACGACGAGGAACTCCTCGGCCGGATGCGGGAGTTCCAGCAGGAGCTCAACGACCAGGCGACGGAGAAGGGCAAGCGGCTGCGGGCCAAGGTCGAGGGGGCCAAGGGGTCCTTCGGGTTCGGCAAGTGAACGCCGCCGCGCGGACCCAGGTCCAAGAACTCCTCGCCGAGTTCCCCATCGTCGACGGGCACAACGACCTCCCCTGGGCGCTGCGCGAACAGGTCCACTACGACCTCGCCGCGCGTGACATCGCCGTACGGCAGGACGCCCACCTGCACACCGACCTGCCGCGGCTGCGCGAGGGCGGGGTGGGGGCGCAGTACTGGTCCGTGTACGTGCGGTCCGATCTGCCGGACGCGGTGCCCTCGACGCTCGAACAGATCGACTGCGTACGGCAGTTGATCGACCGTCACCCGGACGTCCTGCGCGCCGCGTTCACCGCGGCGGACATGGAGGCGGCGCGCGGGGAGGGCCGTATCGCGTCGCTGATGGGCGCGGAGGGCGGGCACTCGATCGCCAACTCCCTCGGCACGCTACGGGGGTTGTACGCGCTGGGTGTCCGCTACATGACGCTCACCCACAACGACAACATCGCGTGGGCCGACTCCGCGACGGACGTACCGAACGTCGGCGGGCTCACGGCGTTCGGCCGCGAGGTCGTGCGCGAGATGAACCGGCTCGGCATGCTCGTCGACCTGTCGCACGTGGCGGCTACGACGATGCGGGCGGCGCTCGACACCTCGTCCGCGCCGGTGATCTTCTCGCACTCCTCGTCCCGCGCGGTCTGCGACCACCCCCGCAACATCCCCGACGACGTCCTCGAACGCCTCCCCGCGAACGGCGGCATGGCGATGGTGACGTTCGTCCCCAAGTTCGTCCTCCAGGCGGCGGTCGACTGGACGGCCGCCGCCGACGAGAACATGCGCGCGCACGGCTTCCACCACCTCGCCACCACGCCCGAGGCGATGGCCGTCCACCGCGCCTTCGAGGAGGCGCACCCGCGCCCCGTCGCGACGGTCTCCACGGTTGCCGACCACCTCGACCACATGCGCGAGGTCGCCGGCGTCGACCACCTCGGCATCGGCGGGGACTACGACGGCACGGCCTTCACCCCCGAGGGCCTGCGCGACGTCTCCGGCTACCCCAACCTCCTCACGGAACTCCTCGACCGGGGCTGGTCCCGCACCGACCTCGCGAAGCTGACCTGGCAGAACGCGGTACGGGTACTGGGGGCGGCGGAGGACGTGGCACGGGGTACCCAGGGGGTACGGGGTCCGTCGTACGCGCGGATCGAGGAGCTGGACGAGTAGTACCTGGGAGTTAGCGGGGTACGACCCTGGGGGTACCCCGCTGAAACAGGTCGCGTACCCCCGAACGCACCGTCCACCGGGTGACCTCCCCCACCCCGTGCGACGGTGGCCGTACTGCTGATCACGACGCCGATCCAGACGTACGGAGCCCCCTCATGGCAGACCTCCAGGACGAACTGCACCCCACCACCGAGGTCGGCGAACTGCCGCTGGAGGAACCCTTCGACGAGGGCCCGGCGCAGGAGGTCCCCTACACCCGCGACCCCCTCGCACGCGCCCGCGAGATCCTCGCCGAACACCCCGTCGCCGACGGGTACGGCACCCTGCCTTGGGCCCTGCGCGACCTGCGCTGGTACGACCTCGAACTCGGCGAGAGCGCCGTCGACACGGACATCCCCCGGCTCCGGGAAGGCCGGGTCGGCGCGGTCCTGTGGGCCCTGCACCTCCCCGAGGACGCCAGGAGCGCGGTGACCGTCACGCTGGAACAGCTCGACCTCGTCCGTACGGTCGTCGCCGCCCACCCCGAGGGCCTGCGCGCCGCGCGCACCGCCGGGCAGGTCATCGACGCGCGCAACTGCGGACGCGTCGCCGTCCTCCTCGGCCCCGCCGGCGCACCCGCCCTCGGCGACTCCCTCGCCGTGCTGCGCGTCCTGCACAGCCTCGGGCTGCGCGTCCTCACCCTCGCCGGGACCGGCTGGGCCAGCGAGGCCGGGCTCAGCCGGTTCGGGGAGGAGGTCGTGCGCGAGATGAACCGGCTCGG
>NZ_LIRL01000332.1:0-170 GCF_001419795.1 Streptomyces niveiscabiei | reverse complement strand
CACCCGCTCCGCCGCCCGCGCGCTGCGCCCCCACCCCGACAACCTCTCCGACGACCTGCTCTCGGCGCTGGGCCGCGCGAAGGGTGTCTGCATGGTTCCCCTCACGGCGGACCAGACCGGCCCCGCCCTCACCGACGTCGCCGACCACCTCGACCACATCCGCGCCATCG
>NZ_LIRL01000331.1 GCF_001419795.1 Streptomyces niveiscabiei | reverse complement strand
GCAGCCGCAGCCGCAGCCGCCGAAGCTGCGGCACCGACCGAAGCCGCTGCGCCCACCCCAGCCGCCGCGCCCGGCGCAGCCGTGGCATCCGCCGCAGCTACCGCGCCCGCCCCGAGGCTCCGCAGGAGATTCCCTCGCCCCCTCCCGGCGACCCTCGCCATCGCCCTCCTCCTCACCCTCCAGCTCGGCGAAGTCGCCGGTACCTCCGCCGTCACCACCCGTCTGCGCCTCGCCCACTTCGACAACTACGCCCCCTGGGGCGCCCGCCAGACCGCGCAGGCCGAGGCCATTCGCTCGGCGGACGGCTGGCCCGCCTATCGCACGGACCCCGGGCGGGAGCAGACCGTCGGGAACGATCCGATGATGGTCGGCGGGCAGGGTGCGCAGTACTACAGCAGCCACACGTCCGACGTCCTGTACCGCACCCTCACCGCCCTCGGTGACGGCTGGACCTCCGGTGGGCGCAGCCTTCAGAGCCTCGACAACGCGGTCACCGACACGGTCTTCTCGGTCGGCGCGCGGGTGCACTCCCCGCCGGACCCGCACCAGGACTGGTTCCCGCAGGACGGCACCGGCGAGACGGTGACCAGGCAGGACGTACCCCCGCTGGTGACGGTACGGCCGAGGGCCGCGCGCCCGGAGTTCGGTACGTCGCCCTACCGCAACCAGGAACTGCTGCTGGGGACGAGGGTCTACACCGTCCCGAGGGTCACCCTGCGCGGCACGAGCCTCACCGCCCGGTGCGCGGCGGGCAGCGAGGCGTACCTGTACGCGCCCCGCTATGCAGGCACCGCCCGCCTCGAAGGCAGCGACCTCACCGGCAGGTCCCGCTCCGACCTGCGCAAGAAGATCGCGGCGATGGCGAGGCTGGGCCAGGTCCCGGCATCGGGCGAGGTCCGCGTCACCCTCGCCCCGAAGAGGGCGAGCCGCATGCCGGGCCAGGGCTCGATCGGCTGCCTGGACACGGAGAAACTGCGCGCTGCGGCGGACCACCTGAAGGCGACCGGCGCGACGAAGGTGACCGTCGACGACGGCACGATCCGCGCCGAACTCCCGAAGGGCAGCAAGGGCCTCGCGGTGATCGCGGCCCCCCGCATCGCCGGCTGGCGCTGCGCGATCGGCGACGCCCCGGCCGTACCGGCGGAGGACTTCCACGGCCTGATCGCGGCCCCCCTGAACCCGACCTCGACCACCCTGACCTGCACGTTCCACACGCCGGGCCTACGCCTGGGGCTCGGCGTCGGGGCGGTCGCGCTCACCGGCACCCTGCTGCTCGCCGCCTGGAGCGCGCTCGGCAGGCGACGGCGCGCACAGGAGCACGCCGAACCCCGCGAGGACCTGGTCATAGCGTCCTGAGCCCCCTGCCCCACAGCTCCGCACGAGAGGTACGCCACGGTTTTCCCGCTGACGGCCGGGGGATGACTTCCCTGGCCGCCGCGCGTCGACGTATGCGATCGATTGCATAAACGTGCAGCGAGACGTATAGTCATGCCATTCAGGAGGAGGAGTCCATGGTGGTACGTGCGGCAGTCGCCGGAGCGAGCGGGTACGCGGGCGGTGAGGTGCTGCGCCTGCTCCTCGCGCACCCCGAGGTCGAGATCGGCACGCTGACCGGGAACTCCAACGCCGGACAGCGCCTCGGCGCACTCCAGCCGCACCTGCTGCCGCTGGCCGACCGGATCCTCGCCGAGACCACACCCGAGGCGCTCGCCGGGCACGACGTCGTCTTCCTCGCGCTCCCGCACGGCCAGTCCGCCGCCGTCGCCGAGCAGCTCGGCCCGGACGTCCTGGTCGTCGACATGGGCGCCGACTTCCGGCTGAAGGACGCCGGCGACTGGGAGACGTTCTACGGCTCCCCGCACGCCGGCACCTGGCCCTACGGCCTCCCCGAACTTCCGGGTGGCCGCGCCGCGCTGGAGGGGTCCAAGCGCATCGCGGTCCCCGGTTGCTACCCCACGGCCGTCTCCCTCGCGCTGTTCCCGGCGTACGCGGCCGGTCTCGCCGAGAACCAGGCGATCATCGTCGCCGCCTCCGGCACCTCCGGCGCGGGCAAGGCGCCCAAGGCCAACCTGCTGGGCAGCGAGGTCATGGGCTCCATGTCCCCGTACGGCGTCGGCGGCGGCCACCGGCACACCCCCGAGATGATCCAGAACCTCAGCGCGGCGGCGGGCGAGCCGGTCACCGTCTCCTTCACACCGACCCTCGCACCGATGTCCCGGGGCATCCTCGCCACGTGCAGCGCACAGGCCAAGCCGGGAGTCACCGCCGAGACCGTCCGCGCCGCGTACGAGAAGGCCCTCGCCGACGAGCCGTTCGTCCACCTGCTCCCCGAGGGGCAGTGGCCCGCGACGGCGTCCGTGCAGGGGTCCAACGCCGTGCAGATCCAGGTCGCCTACGACGAGGCCGTGGGCCGGATCATCGCGATCAGCGCCATCGACAACCTGACCAAGGGCACCGCCGGCGGTGCC
>NZ_LIRL01000330.1 GCF_001419795.1 Streptomyces niveiscabiei | reverse complement strand
GGCACCGCCGGCGGTGCCGTACAGAGCATGAACATCGCCCTCGGTTTCCCCGAGGAGCTGGGTCTTTCCACGATCGGAGTCGCACCGTGAGCGTGACGGCAGCAAAGGGATTCACGGCGGCGGGCATCGCCGCCGGGATCAAGGAGAGCGGCAACCCGGACCTGGCCCTCGTGGTCAACACCGGGCCGCGCCGCGCCGCCGCCGGTGTCTTCACCTCCAACCGCGTGAAGGCCGCGCCGGTGCTGTGGTCCGAACAGGTCCTCAAGACCGGCCAGTTGGCGGCCGTCGTCCTCAACTCCGGGGGCGCCAACGCGTGTACGGGACCGAAGGGGTTCCAGGACACGCACGCGACCGCCGAGAAGGCCGCCGAGGTGCTGAACGTCGGCGCGGGTGAAGTGGCCGTGTGTTCCACGGGACTTATCGGTGTCCTCCTCCCGATGGACAAGCTGCTCCCGGGAGTCGAAGCGGCGGCAGCGTCTTTGAGTGAACACGGCGGCGAGAAGGCCGCCATCGCCATCAAGACCACCGACACCGTCCACAAGACGTCCGTCGTCACCAAGGACGGCTGGACCGTCGGCGGCATGGCCAAGGGCGCGGGGATGCTCGCGCCGGGCCTCGCCACCATGCTGGTCGTCGTCACCACCGACGCGGACGTCCCAAGTGACCTGCTGGACAAGGCACTTCGCGACGCGACGCGGACCACCTTCGACCGCGTCGACTCCGACGGCTGCATGTCGACCAACGACACGGTCCTCCTGCTCGCCTCCGGCGCCTCCGAAGTCACCCCGGAGTACGCCGAGTTCGCGGAAGCCGTCCGCCAGGTCTGCGACGACCTCGGGCAGCAGCTCATCCGGGACGCCGAGGGCGCCAGCAAGGACATCAAGATCGAGGTGATCAACGCGGCGAGCGAGGACGACGCCGTCGAGGTCGGCCGGTCCATCGCCCGCAACAACCTCCTCAAGTGCGCCATCCACGGCGAGGACCCCAACTGGGGCCGCGTCCTGTCCGCGATCGGCACGACCAAGGCCGCCTTCGAGGCCGACCAGCTGAACGTCGCCATCAACGGCGTCTGGGTCTGCAAGAACGGCGGCGTCGGCGAGGACCGCGACAAGGTCGACATGCGCTACCGCGAGGTCCACATCGTCGCCGACCTCTCCGCCGGCACCGAGACCGCGACCATCTGGACCAACGACCTCACCGCCGACTACGTCCACGAGAACAGCGCGTACTCGTCATGAGCGAAACCCGCAAGCACAAGGCCCTGCCCAAGGCGCAGATCCTCATCGAGGCGCTGCCCTGGCTCACCCGGCACAACGGCAAGACCGTCGTCATCAAGTTCGGCGGCAACGCCATGGTCGACGAGGAGCTGAAGGCCGCGTTCGCCCAGGACGTCGTCTTCCTCCACCACGCCGGGCTCAAGCCGGTCGTCGTGCACGGCGGCGGCCCGCAGATCAACGCCGCCTTCGAGAAACACGGCATCGTCAGCGAGTTCAAGGCCGGCCTGCGCGTCACCACCGAGGACGCCATGGACGTCGTACGGATGGTCCTCGCCGGACAGGTCCAGCGCGAGCTGGTCGGCCTCCTCAACCAACACGGGCCCCTCGCCGTCGGGTTGACCGGCGAGGACGCCCACACCATCACCGCGACCAAGCACCGCCCCGAGATCGACGGCGAGCTGGTCGACATCGGACGCGTCGGCGAGATCACCGAGATCGACACCGGCGCCATCGAAGCGCTCCTCGCGGACGGCCGCATCCCGGTCGTCTCGTCGATCGCGCGCAGCCAGGACGACGGACATGTCTACAACGTCAATGCTGATACGGCTGCTGCGGCACTCGCTGCGGCACTGGGAGCCGAGACCCTCATGGTCCTCACGGACGTCGAGGGACTCTACGAGGACTGGCCGAACTCCGACGAGGTGATCAGCCGCCTCACCGCCTCCCAACTGGAGAAGCTGCTCCCGGAGTTGAGCTCCGGAATGGTCCCCAAGATGGAGGGCTGCCTGCACGCGGTGCGCGGCGGCGTGCAGACCGCGCGCGTCATCGACGGCCGCGTCCAGCACTCCATCCTGCTGGAGATCTTCACGAACGACGGGATCGGCACGATGGTCGTGCCGGACGACGCCGTTTCCGACAACGAAGAGGGGGACTCGGAATGACCGGCAACCAGGAGCTCACCGCCCGCTGGCAGGGCGCGCTCATGAACAACTACGGCACCCCCCGGCTCCCGCTCGTGCGCGGCGTCGGCGCCAAGGTGTGGGACGCCGACGGCAACGAGTACCTCGACCTCGTCGGCGGCATCGCCGTCAACGCGCTCGGCCACGCGCACCCCGCGATCGTCGAGGCCGTCAGCACGCAGATCGCGTCCCTCGGCCACGTCTCCAACCTCTTCGTCGCCGAGCCCCCCGTCGCCCTCGCCGAACGGCTCCTGGCCCGGTTCGGGCGCGACGGCAAGGTGTTCTTCTGCAACTCCGGCGCCGAGGCCAACGAGGGCGCGTTCAAGATCGGGCGCCTCACCGGCCGTACGCACATGGTCGCCACGACCGGCGGCTTCCACGGGCGGACCATGGGCGCCCTCGCGCTCACCGGGCAGCCCGGCAAGCAGGACGGCTTCCACCCGCTGCCGGGCGACGTCACGCACGTCCCGTACGGCGACGCGCAGGCCCTCGCCGCCGCCGTCACCGACCAGACCGCGCTCGTGATCATCGAACCCGTGCAGGGCGAGAACGGCGTCGTCGTGCCGCCCGCCGGGTACCTCAAGGCGGCCCGCGCCATCACCGCCGCGACCGGCGCGCTGCTCGTCCTCGACGAGGTGCAGACCGGGATCGGGCGCACCGGGAACTGGTTCGAGTACCAGGCCCACGAAGGCGTCCTGCCCGATGTGGTCACGCTGGCCAAGGGGCTCGGGGGCGGCCTGCCGCTCGGTGCGACCGTCGCCTTCGGGCGCGCCGCCGAGCTGCTCAAGCCCGGGCACCACGGGACCACCTTCGGCGGCAACCCCGTCGCCTGCGCCGCCGGCATCGCCGTCCTCGACACCATCGAGAACGAAGGGTTGCTGGAGAATGTCAAGGCGCAGAGCGAGAAGTTGCGGGACGGGATCGAAGGTCTCGGGCACTCGTTGATCGATTATGTCCGGGGCGCGGGCCTTCTCCTCGGTATCGTGCTCACCGGGCCGTACGCCGCGCAGGTGCAGCAGGCGGCCCAGGAGGCCGGGATCCTGGTGAACGCGCCCGCCGCCGACGTCGTACGGCTCATGCCGCCGCTGAATCTGAGCGACGACGAGGTGGCCGCGTTCCTTCGGGCGCTGCCCGGCATCCTCGATGCCGTGAACGGGGAACGAGCCGGAGAATGAGACGACGATGAGTGACGCTGCCGCTGGGCCGGCCGTTCCCCAGACGCGCACCGCGCGTCATCGGCGGATCGTGGACATCCTCAACCGCGAACCGGTGCGGTCGCAGAGCCAACTGGCGAAGCTGCTGTCCGATGACGGGTTGAGTGTCACGCAGGCGACGCTGTCGCGTGACCTCGACGAGTTGAACGCGGTCAAGATCCGTAATACCGACGGGGACTTGATCTATGCCGTGCCCAGCGAGGGGGGGTTCCGTACGCCTCGCGCTCCGCTGGGGGAGTCCGCGAAGGAGGAGCGGATGCGGCGGCTCTCCTCCGAGTTGCTGATCTCTGCGGAGGCTTCGGCGAATCTGGTGGTGTTGCGTACGCCGCCGGGGGCTGCGCAGTTCTTGGCGTCCGCCATCGATCAGGCTGAGTTGCATGACATCTTGGGGACCATTGCCGGGGATGACACGTTGCTGTTGATCAGCCGGGAGCCTAGTGGGGGGCAGGCGCTCGCGGATCATCTGCTGCGGTTGGCTCAGAACGGCAACTGAGGTGGGGGGAGCTGTGGTTGGCCGGGTGCGGGTTCGTTGTGGCTGGTCGCGCCCGCGCGGCGGTAGCCGCAAATCAACACAGCCCCGCGCCCCTAAAAACCTTCAGCCGAGGCGTGTTGCAAGGCCCCCTGTGCATCTGACCTCGTCTCCCGCCGTGATCAGTAAAGCTTCTACGTCCGGCAAGTCCTCCAGCCATGCCAGCGCCTCCCTCGAACCCATCGCGAATGCTGCCGTTGCCCAGCAGTCCGCCCAGGTGAGGGTGGGGGCCACAACTGTCACCGCTACCAGGTCCGTTACCGCCGAGTGGCCTGTTCTGGGGTCCACTATGTGCGCGCCCCGTTCCGCTGTGCCCGACGTCGCCACCGCCAACTCCGGGGCGCCCGCTGCTGATACCACCGCCGCCAAGCCTCCCGGCCGCAGCGGGTCCGATACCCCTACCCGCCACGGGCGTTCAGGGCCCGGTATCCCCAACAGCTGTACGTCTCCGCCCCCGTTGACGCTCACCCCCGTCGCTCCCGCCTCCGCGAGGATGCGGGCCGCCCTTTCCGTGGACCAGCCCTTCACTATCCCCGTGGGATCGAGGCGGCCCTCGTAGCGCATGCTGAACCAACCCCCGCTCAACTCCTCGGCCCGCGCGCCCAGTTCGAGGATCTCCGTCACCTCGGGGGAGCAGTCGGGCAAGGTCAGTTCGCCCCGCGCCATGCGGGAGATCTCGCTGTCGTCGCGGTACGTGCTGAAGACCTCGTCCACGCGGTGGAGGGAGGCCACCGCCTCTTCCAGGGCCGCGCTGATCCGGACGGGGTTCCCGCCGCGGACGTCGAAGGAGAAGACAGTCCCCATGACTTCTTCCACATGACGTACCGCGGCGGGAGCTTCGGGGGTCACCGGGTCAGACTCCGGCCTGGTCCAGGGCGGACTGCAACGACTTCTTGTAGCCGTCGGAGGTGTACGTCGCTCCCGACACCGTGTCGATGTCGGCGCTCTGCTTGGCGACCGCCTCGGAGTTGAGCTTGGGGACGGACTGTTCGGTCTTCTGTGTGCTCGTCCCGCCGGTGGGCGCCTTGACGGCCTCGGACTTCGTGACCTTGCCCCCGGCGACGGTGATGCGGACCTGGACGTCCCCGTACTGGGTCTGCGCAGCGTCCCCGGTGAACGTCCCGGACGCCTGCGCCTGACCGCTCCCCGAACCCTGCTCCTGCTGCGAACCACCCTGCGCGGAACCGGCGTTGGCCTTGTCGATCGCCGACTGGAGGGACTTCTTGTACCCCTCGGACGTGGAGGTCGCCCCCGACACCGTGTCGACGTCGGCGGACTGCTTCGCCAGGACCTCGGAGTTCAGCTTGGGGACGGACTGTTCGGTCTTCTGTGTGCTCGTCCCGCCCGTGGGCGCCTTGACGGCCTCGGACTTGGTGATCTTGCCGCCCGCGACGGTGATGCGGACCTGGACGTCGCCGTACTGCGTCTGCGCGACGTCACCGGTGAACGAACCGGACGCCTGCGCCTGGCCGCCGCCCTTCCCGGAACCGCCCTGCGCGCCGCCGGAGTTGGCCTTGTCGATGGCCGACTGCAACGACTTCTTGTAGCCCTCGGACGTGTACGTCGCCCCCGACACCGTGTCGATGTCGGGCGACTGCTTGGCGACGACGGCCGCGTTGAGCTTGGGCACCGCGTCCGCGGTCCGCTGAGTGCTCTGGCCGCCGGACGGCGCCTGGACGGCCTCCGCCTTGGTGATCCGGTTGCTGTCGATCGTCAGCTTGACCTGGACGTTGCCGTACTGCGTCTGGATCGCGTCCCCGGTGACCGTGCCCGTGACGGGCGCGCCGGCGCCGCCCTGGGCCGCCTCCTGCGCCGACGCGCCCGAGCCGGACGCCTGCGCGGACGAACCGGGGTCGGAGGACGGCTTGAGCGTCAGCAGCAGCACGATCCCGGACACGGTGGCGGCGCTGGCCAGCACGACACGCCGAAGCGGGTGGCTCTTCCTCATCTGTTTCTGGGCTCCTGAATATCCGTGGAAGGAGAGGTCTGGGGGCGCCGAGGGAGCGCCGGTGCTACATCTCGAACGACTCGTGGTGGATCCGGCGGGCCGGGACCCCGGCGCCGCGCAGCGACTCGTACACCGACTGCGCGAACCCGCCCGGACCGCACATGAAGACGTCGTGCTCGGCGATGTCCGGGATCTTCCGCTGGAGGGACTCGGCGGAGATGTCGGGACGCTCGCCGTCGGGGCTGTTCACGGCGTACATGAGCCGGGCACCGCGCTCGTCGGCGATCTTCGCCAGCTCGTCCCACAGGGCGAGGTCCTGGGTGCTGTTGGCGCGGTAGAGCAGGGTCAGGTCACCGGGGGCGCCGGGCAGCGTCTCGAACAGGGCGCGCATCGGGGTGATGCCGACCCCGCCGGCCACCAGCAGCACCTTGCCCCGGCTGCGGCGCGACGCGGTCATCGCGCCGTACGGGCCCTCGGCCCACACCTTCGTACCGGGCTGGAGACCCCTGAGGGCCGTGCTGTGGTCGCCGTTCGCCTTCACCGTGATCCGCAGCATGCCGGGGCGCGGCGCGGCGGACAGGGAGTACGGGTGCGAGCTGAACCGCATGCCGGGCGCGAGGAACCGCCAGCGGAAGAACTGGCCCGCCTCGGCGCCCATCCGGTGCAGCTTGCGCCCGCCGATCAGCACCGACACGACGCCGGGCGCCTCCTCGACGACCGCCTCGACGTACATGCGGTGGCGCAGGTTCAGCCGGATCGGCGTCAGCACCCGGTACCAGACCACCAGCGCGGTGACCGTGCCGTACAGGCCGTACCAGACCGTCTTCGCCGTCGAGTTGACGACGAACTCGTTGCCCGTGGTGAGCTGGTGCCAGAACGTCAGGAACACGGCCGCGTACGTCATCAGGTGGATGTGGTACCAGGTGTCGTACGGCATCCGCTTGCGTACGCCGCCCACCGAGACCACGCCGATCAGCACCAGCAGGCCGGTGCCGATCGCCGCCTTGCCCATGTCCGGCAGCTGGTTGACGAGGTCCAGCGTCTGCTGCACGAAGTCGCCGAGCGTCTTGCCCGCCTGGAGCGCGTAGCCCCACACGATCAGGAACACGTGCGCGAACGTCAGGCACAGCGTGTACCGGCCGCTCATCGCGTGCCACCGCGCGACCCGGTCGGAGCCGACCCAGCGCTCCAGCACGGGCACCCGCGCCATCTGCAACACCACGAGCGCCATCAGATATCCCGCCAACAGGCCGGTGATACGGCCCGCGTTGAGGATCATGCTGTCGGTGTTCGCGACGTTCGGCGTGTTGTCCCACCACAGCCACAGCACACCCACCGCACCCGCCCACACGGCGAGCAGCAGAGGGACTGCCGGGGACCGGCGCGGGCGGATGCGGCGCATCGTCTGGCGGCGGGCGGCACGTCCGCCTGCGATCGTGGTGGTCACGGTTCCTCCGTGGGACTTGACCCTTGGCCCACAGATACGCGGCGGAGGCGGAGAGTGTTCAGCCGGTGGCGAGTATCGGCTCCGAGACTTCTACACAATCTTTCCGTACGGGGGGCTACGGAGGCCATACGGAGGGTCTTACGGAGGTCTTACGAGGGGCAGGCCGCCACCGGCGTCACCGAGGTCACCCGCGCCGCCGGGAGCAACGTCTCCTTACCGCCGCCCGGCTTGATACGTACGCCGCCCGGGCCCGCGCCCAGCAGCTCCCCGCACCGCTCTCCGGTCGTCGTCGTGACCCGGATCAGATGGCTGGGAGCGGGGTCCCCCTCCGTCGTCGCCCATACGACGATCACGGCCGCCGCCGACAGGGCGATTCCGGCCAAGCAGCAGGCCGCCGCGTACCGGAGATATCGGGTGACCCGGACGATCTCGCTTCTCGTCCAGGTACGCAGGGACCGGCCGGCCAGGAGGATGCGGTGGTCGGGGCTGCCGTGAGCGGCTCGTACGGCGAGGACCGAGCCTGCGACGAGGAGGACGAACGCGGCGGCCATCAGGGCGCCGGCCGTGTAGCGGGACCAGTCGGGGGTCTTGGCCAGGTCGTCCCTGCCCTTGAGGGTGACGAGGACGGCGAGCAGCGCGGTGAGGCCGGTCAGCCCGGCCCGCCAGCCTTCCGCCTGGCGGCGGAGTTCGGGGAGCTGCGTGAACTCCAGTTCGCGGGCCAGCTCGGCCCAACGCCGGTCGCGTCTGTCCACGGGGTTCGCCATCAGGGGGTCCCTGCCTGGAGGTTGGTGACCGTCCAGCTCGCTCCGCAGCCGATGAAGGGGACGTCCGGGGGGAGTTGGGGGTGCGGGTGGCCGCACTCGCAGTAGTGGATCTCCTGGAGGAGGGCGGACTCGGGGGTCGGG
>NZ_LIRL01000033.1 GCF_001419795.1 Streptomyces niveiscabiei | reverse complement strand
CCACCCGCCCCGGCCGACGTCCACCGACCGGGCCCGCGCGCTCGTCACCGCCGTGCGCCTCGGTGCCGCGGGGCCCCCGCCGCCCGCGCCCGCCTCCCGGGACCGGCTGCCGCACATGCGTCCCCTCGGCGAGACCGTGACGCTGCTGGAGGAGGCCGGTCTGGAGGTCCGGCACACGGAGTCGCTGTGCGAGCACTGCGCCCGTACGGTCGCCGCCTGGCACCACACCCTGGAGGAGCGTTGGGACGCTTTCGTGCGGCTGGCCGGTGAGGAGACCGCCCGGGTGCGGCGGCCCAGTCCGGTCGGCGCGGCCGGGATGCCGTCCACCTCAAGCGCTGGGTACGAAGACCTGTGAGTACCTTCCCGTGGAGTGCGTTCGCGCTCAACCTGGCCTGGGGTGCCGCCGCGGCCCTGGCGGTCATGCTCGTGACCTTCGCCGTCGCGCTCCGCGTGGGCCTGCACCGGATCGTGGACGTTGCCTGGGGGATCGGCTTCACGGCGGTGGCGGCCGTGACCTTCGCGGCGTCCGCCGGGCACGGCGATCCCGTACGGCGGCTGCTGGCGACCGTGCTGACGGCGGTCTGGGGGCTGCGCCTGGCGGTGCACATCGCCCGCCGGGGCCGGGGCCACGGAGAGGACCCGCGCTACGAGGCGATGCTCGCGAAGGCTCCCGGCAGCCGGAACACGTACGCCCTGCGCATGGTCTACCTGCTCCAGGGCGCCCTGGTGTGGCTGGTGTCCCTGCCCGTGCAGGCGGCCCAGTACGTGCCCGGCCGGCCGTCGTTCCTGGCCTGGGCCGGAGTCGCGCTGTGGGCGGCCGGCGTGGGTTTCGAGGCGATCGGCGATGCTCAGCTCGCCCGGTTCAAGGCCGACGCCGCCCATCGCGGACGCATCATGGACCGGGGACTGTGGGCGTGGACCCGGCACCCCAACTACTTCGGTGACTTCTGCGTCTGGTGGGGTCTGTTCCTCCTCGTCTGCGACTCCCCGGCGGCAGCCGCCGCGTCCGCCGTGTCACCCCTGGTGATGAGCCTGCTGCTGACCCGGGGCAGCGGAAAGCGGCTACTGGAACGGCACATGGCAGACCGGCCCGGCTACGCCGAGTACCGCGCCCGCACCAGCGGCTTCTTCCCCCGGCCGCCGCAGCGGGGCACACGCCGGGGGTGGCGGTGACGGGGCCGCCGAAGGACAAGGCGCGAGTGCGGCTCAAGGCGACACGGGGCTTCCGATCGTGCTGGGGGACGACACCGAGTCCCTTCCGGAGCGCCCGGCCCCGCGGCCGAACCCGGTGCTGTGGACCATGACCGCTGCGCTACCCCGAGAGGACGTCCTGCCGTCCGTGCGGCCGGGCCGCCCTGCACGCCGGTGCAGGGGATCAAGGCGTGGAAATCGGCAGGTCATCGCCGTATCGCCCCGGTCCGGGAGCGCTTGTGCGTCGGCGCCAGGCCGGCCGCTGTGCCGGGGCCGACGGGGTGGCCGCCGCGCGGCTCACCGGAGCCCGTGAAGCAAGGTCGCTCACTCACGATGCGGGACACGGCCCCGCCCACGGTTCAGCGGACACGGGACGTCCCGCGCGAGAGCGTGCTCAGCCGGATACGGGTGTACGAGGTGTACGGCGCGGTCGCCCGCTCGGCCTCGGCGATCACGGCGTGGAGCGGGGGCAGGACGGCGTGCGGAGGCGTGCCCGGGTGCAGCCAGACTCGCAGACCGACGTCCAGGCGTCGGCGTCGGCGGGGCAGTACGCGTGCCCGGGCGCGGGCGACCCCGGGTACGGTCGCGGCGCGGGCAGTCAGGGCCTCCGCGAGGGCCTGGGTGCGGACGGCGGAGCCGGGAGCGGGCAGGGCCAGGCGCCGGGCCCGGCCCGAGCGGAGCTGTGCGAGGGCCCCGTACGCGAGGAGCAGGGTCAGGGCGATCGTCGCGGCCAGGACGGTGGGGGTCCACCAGTCTTCGGCACGGAGCTGTGCCAGGCGGGTGCGGTCCAGCAGGACGGTGTCCGTGCCTGTGGCCGGCCACCACGGCGGCAGCCGCTCACGGAGGGGGCCGCCGGTCAGGGTGAGCCACGCGCCCGCCAGGAGCAGGGTGAGCCCGGCGGCGGTGAGGACGGTCCGGTTGACGGTCGTACGGGCGCGGCTCATCACATGTCGCCTTCCGGGGTACGAGCGGACACCGGCACGGGCCGGTCGAGAGTGTGACCGTGGGGTGCCTCCCGCACCGGGGCGAGAGGCGGGCCCCAGACCGGCTCCGGGACGACGGTGACCCGCAGCCGGGGGACGCGACGCAGGTCGCAGGCGGCCAGGGCGGTCCGGGCGGCGGATGCGGCGGCGTCCCGCGTGTGCGCCCGGTCGCCGAAGCGGAGACCGGCCCGGACGCTGACGCGGCGCCTGCGCACCCGTACGCGTACCGCTCCGGTCCCCGGCACGTCCGCCACCGCGTCACGGACCAGCGACCGCACCGCGGAACGGTCCACCGCCGCCTCCACACGGGCCGTGGACGCGGCGACCGCGGACAGGCGGCGCCGGCCCGGGGTCACCGCGAGCAGGATCAGCCAGGCACCGAACAGGGCGGTGAGCGCGCCGACGGCGACCACGGCCGGATCCCCGGGCCCGTGCCCCGACAGCCAGTCCACGGCCCCGACCCGCCAGGGCGCGACCGCCCGGTGAGAGGCGTGCACCTGGACCATGTCGAAGGCGAGCGCACCACAGGCCGCGGCGGCCGTCGCCGTGAGCACGGCGACGGGGACCCGGCGCTGGGACCACCAACGGCGGGGCGTACGGCCCTCATCGCTCCGGGGAGCGGGTGACACCGGCCCTTGGAGCGCGGCCAGCGAGGTGACCGTGATCCGCGTGGATGTCACGTCCAGCCCCGTCAACTGCCCGGTGCGCGCGGTGACATGACGTTGGACGTCCCGCACGGTGTCGGTGAGGGGAGCCGGGTAGGGCAGCGTCATCCCCAGGGAGAGCTCCGCCCGCCCGCCGCGCACGGACGCCGTGGCCCCGGTCGCCTGTGAGACTCCCCGTCGCGGGAGTGTCTCGGTGGCCGCCTGCTCGGCGATCCGGCGCACGGCCCGTTCCGAGACGGTGGTGGTGCCCCGCTCGGCCGAGGCCGTCATCGGTGGCTCCGCTCGAACGCGTCGCGTACGTCCTGGACGCTGCCGCCGCCTTCGGTCCACCGGCCCAGCGCCCAGCCCAGGCCGCCCAGCGCGGCCACGAGCAGGAAGGCGCCGAACCCGCCGAAGAAGCCGGCGAACGCCAGCGCCATGCCCGCGGTCATTCCCACTACTGGTGTGCTCATGTCCTTGTGCCTCTCACCTCGTACGACTCACCCTGTGCCTCGTGCCCGGCGCCGTCACTCCACGCGGGAACCGGCGGTGCTCCCGGACTCCTCCTCGTCGGGCAGGTGGACGTCGTTGACGGTGATGTTGACCTCGACGACCTCCAGGCCGGTGATCCGCTCCACCGCGTCGACCACGTTCTCCCGGACGTCCCGGGCCACGTCCATGACGGAGACGCCGTACTCGACGATCAGGTCCAGGTCGACCGCCGCCTGCCGTTCGCCCACCTCGACCTTGACGCCGCGCCCGACGTTCGGCCGGCCCCCGGGGACGCGGTCACGGACGGCGCCGATGGTGCGGGAGAGGCCGCCGCCCATGGCGTGCACACCGGGGATCTCGCGGGCCGCGATGCCCGCGACCTTCACGACGACGACGTCGGCGATCGAGGTACGGCCCCGGTCGGGCGCGGGCTGGTCGGCTCCGGCCGTGCCGCCGGACACGGCTGTGGTGTGGGGCGGCCTGCCGGTCTGCGGCGCGGACAGGTCTTCGGGGGCGGATGCGGTCTGCGTGGTCATCGCGGATTCCTCTCGGCTTCGTTCTCGACGGGCTCTCACTTCGTCAGACCCGGTCCGGGCGCGTCTGTGACGCGGGGCCGGAAACAGATCGGCGGGGCGCCATACGCGTGGCACCCCGCCGGTGACGCGGCGTCAGCTGGTGGGCATCAGGACGCTGTCGATGATGTAGACGTTCGCGTTGGCGGTCTTGACGCCGCCGCAGACCACGTCGGCCGAGTCGTTGACGGTGTAGGACTCGCCGGAGCCCGAGGTGGTGAGCTTCCCCTTCTCCAGGGTGGTGAAGGAGCCGTTCTCCAGGTCCTTCGGTGTGAGCTTCTGGCCGACGACGTGGTAGGTGAGGATCTTCGTCAGCTGGGCCTTGTCGTTGAGGACCTTGTCCAGGGTGGCCTTCGGGATCTTGGCGAAGGCGTCGTTCGTGGGAGCGAACACGGTGATGTTCTGGGCGTTGTTGAGGGTGTCGACCAGCCCCGCCTTCTTCACCGCCGCCACGAGGGTGGACAGCGCCGGGTTGTTGGAGGCGGCGGTGGCGACCGGGTCCTGGGCCATGCCGTCGAAGGAACCGGCACCGCTCGCGGGTACCGCGGAACAGGCGGGACCGAACGGCTTGCCCGTGGCGGTGCCGCTGCCGGAGCCGGTCATGCCGTCGGCCGGGGCGGGCGTCGACGCCGAAGCCGACGGCGACGAGGAGTCCGACGTCGCCGACTCGGAGCCGCTGTCGGAGCAGGCGCTCAGGGCGAGAGGCAGGACGGCTGCGGCGGCCAGGGCGGCGGCGGTACGGCGGATACGGGTGTTCATGGTGTTTCTCCTGTTGATCGGCTTGATCGGCTTGATCGGCTTGATCGGCTTGATCGGCGCAGCCTGAGCTGCCTCGACACGGGGAAAGGGGAAGGTGGTTCAGTCGACGGTCACGACCACGGAGTGCCATCCGCTGGCGCCGTCGGGAATGGTGCGGGTGCGCTTCTCCGTCTGCACCGCACCGGTACGGTCGGTGGCCCGGACGGTGAGGGTGTGGCCGCCCCTGGTGGCCTGCCAGGGGAAGGTCCACTGGCGCCAGGTGTCGGCCGTGTCCTCGGCGGCGAGCCGGGCCTCCTGCCAGGGACCGTCGTCGACGCGGATCTCGACCTTGTCGATGCCGCGGTGCTGGGCCCAGGCCACGCCGGCGACCATCACCGTGCCCGCCTCGGGCCGGGCGAACGGCTTCGGTGTATCGATGCGCGACTGCGTCTTGACCGGCGCCCTGCGGGCCCAGCCTCGCTTGACCCAGTAGGGGTCGTAGGCGTCGAACGTGGTGAGCTCGATGTCCTTGATCCATTTGCAGGCGGAGACGAACCCGTACAGGCCGGGCACCACCATGCGGACGGGGAAGCCGTGCGCGAAAGGAAGGGGTTCGCCGTTCATGCCCAGGGCGAGGAGGGCGTCACGGCCATCCATCACGTCCTCGACCGGGCTGCCGATCGTCATGCCGTCCACGGAACGGGCCACCAGCTGATCGGCGGGGCCACCCTTCGAGGGCGGCTTCACCCCGCATTCGGCCAGCAGATCGGCCAGCCGTACGCCGGTCCAGCGGGCGTTGCCGACGTAGGGGCCGCCGACCTCGTTGGAGACACAGGCCAGCGTGATGTCCCGCTCGACCAGAGCACGGCGCAGGAGATCGTCGTAGGAGAGCGTGACCGGCCGGGTGACGCCCGTGCCGTGGATCCGCAGCCGCCAGGACGTCGCGTCCACCGTGGGCACCACCAGGGCGGTGTCGACGCGGTAGAAGTCCGCGCCGGGCGTGATGAACGGGCTGAGGCCGGAGATCTTCGGTGCCGCGCCCTTCGGTACGGCGGGGGCGGGAGACGCGGGCGCGGGCAGCACCACGTTCCGCCGGAAGGCGACCGCGTCCCGTCCCTTGGCTCCGGCCAGGGACCGGCCCAGCAAACCGACTCCCGTCGACGCCACGGCCGCCGCGCTCGCCGCGATCACGAAGCCCCGGCGGTCCCAGTCCGCGTCGGACGGCACCGGCGCGGGCGGGCGGGGTGCGAGGCGGCCCGTGAGCGCGTACAGGAGTACGGCTCCGGCGACGGCCCCGGCCATGGAGGGCAGCGCGTCCGTGATACCGGCCGAGTCGGGCCGTCCGGTCGCCGCGAGGGCTCCCACCACCCCGAACGACAGCACGCCCGCTGCGGCCGTACGGCGGAACCGCAGTCCGGCAAATCCGAGAGACACCGCGAAAAGCGCGAGGACCACGAGAATTCCCAGCTGGAGAACCAGTTTGTCGTCGGTGCCGAAAGTCCGGATCGCCCAGTCCTTGACCGCGGCGGGCGTGCGGTCGATCGCGGCGCCGCCCACGGCGACGACGGGACCGGCCTGCGGGCGGACCATACCCGCTACCGCCTCGGCGACCGCGAGCGCCGCACACCCGGCCAGCACACCACTGAGCGCGCCCAGCAGCAGCCGCGTCGGGCCGGTCCGGCGGCGGGGATTCTTCTCGTTGTCGGTCACGTGGGGAATCCGGTTCTGGAACCCCGCCGGATTGGTCGCGCCCACGATCGGATGAATGTTGTTCTCCCGCCAATCCGCGCCCGCTTCGGCTACGGATTCCTTGTCGAACGTTTTTCGTTTCGCCGGCCGTCGGAGAGGGCGGCGGCCGTCCGCATCCGCCGGGCCCGCGCGCCCCGAAGTACCGCGTAACAGGGACCGCACCGAAGGGTCCAACCAGGGGAAGACCGGCTTTCGGAAGACCGGACGAGAGGAGCCGACCAGTGGCGGGGGCCCGCACACCGAGCGCACCATGCGGCAGCGCACCACCGGACATTCGGTCCGACACGGATGACGCCCTGCTGGCGGTCCGTGCCGCGGAGGGCGACGAGGACGCGTTCGCCGTGCTCGTGCAACGGCACGCGCCGTCGCTGACCCGGCTCGCCACCCGGCTGCTCGGCACCGGGACCGAGGCGGAGGACGCGGTCCAGGACGCCTTCCTCAGCGCCTGGCGACGGCTGCCCGAGTTCCAGGGACGTTCCTCCTTCGGCACCTGGATATACCGGATCGTCACCAACCGCTGCCTGAACGTGCTGCGTTCCCGCAGGCCCACGGCCCCGCTGGAGGCGGCCAAGGACGTGGCCGCGGCCGAGTACAGCACCTCCCCGGCGCGGATCACCGAGGGCCGAAGCGCGGTACGTGAACTGCGCGAGGCCCTCGACCTGCTGACGGCCGAACAGCGGGCCTGCTGGGTGCTGCGGGAGCTGGACGGGCGATCCTACGAGTTCGTCGCGGAAGCGGTGGGCATCAGCGAGGAGGCCGTCCGCGCCCGTGTCTTCCGCGCGCGCCGTTGTCTGACACAAGCACTGGGGGCCTGGCGATGACCGACCGGACCGACCCGCCGTACGGCACGTCCGCGCATGAGGACGACGAACTCCTGCCCTGCGGACGGCTGCTGTCCCGAGCGTGGGCCGCCTGGGAGACCCAGGCCGACGACACCCACGCGCGGACCTGCCCGCACTGCCGGCACGCGGTGCGCGGGCTCGACGAACTGGAGTCCGCCGTACGCGGGCTGCGCACGGAGACGGCGGACGCCGGCTCGTACGACACCGAGCCGCTGACCCGGCGGATCATGGACGTCGTCCGCCTCGAACTGCGTCCGGGCCGCCCCCTGCCGCTGGGTGACCCCTCGGAGGACCTGTGGATCATGGAAGCGGTCGCGGCCCGCGCCCTGCGCGCCGCGGCGGAGACGGTCCCGGGCGTCCACGCCGGCTCCTGCCGCCTCCTCGACGGCCATGCGGACGGAACGGTCGAGGTCCGCCTCGACATCCATGCCCCGACCGGCGTTCCCCTGCCCGACCTCACCGCACGGGTGCGGGAACAGGTCGGACAGGCCGCCGACCGCGCCCTGGGCATGGCCATAGCGGCCGTCCACGTCCGGGTCACGGACCTCCTCCCCCTGACGGCCGACGACGACCGGGAAGGCCGTACGCCATGACCGAGCACAGCACGCTCGTCGAGGAACTCGCCACCGCCGTGACCGGTGTTCCGGGGGTGGCCTTCCTCCGGCCCGGCCTGGCCCACCGGCTGCGCACCGCGCTGCCGCGACCGGCGCAGCACCCGGCAGGGGTCCGGATGACCCGACCGGACGGCGAGGGGCCCTGGCACGTCGAGATCCACGTCGTGGCGCTCCGGCAGGTGCGGACCGCGGACGTGGCTCGCGGTGTCCGCGACGAGGTAGGGCGGCGCCTGGACGTCCTGGCCCCCGCCGAATCCCCGCCCCGGATCACCGTGACGGTCACAGGGCTGCTCTGAGGCCGGTCACCAGTGGGGCGGAGGCGCGGTCGCCATCAACTGCGCCACGACGATCCACACTCCGACCGCGGTCGCCGTCATCCGGAACCTGCGCAGGCGGAGGGCGGAGACCGGGTCCGGTCCAGCGCCGACCGGCCGCCCGGCAGCCGGCGCCGGAGCACGTCCGGGCGGGACGGGCACGGCTAGGCGTGAGCGTTCGGCCCGCCGGGCCGGCCGTGTGCCAGTCGCGGAAGCAGCGCCGGCAGCCGGGACCGGTACCAGCCCGTACGCCAGTCCGCTGAGGAACGCGGCGTAGGAGGCCCGGCGCAGACCGGTCGGTGCGGTGCGCCCCGCCTCCCAGGAGCGGACCGTCGACACGGTCACGCCGAACGCGGCGGCGACCTGCTCCTCGGTGAGCCGCCACGCCCGGCGCAGCCGTACGCGCTCCTCGGGGGCCGGCAACGGGACTCTGCCGTCACGTCGACGGGGGTGGGACGGCATGGGCTGTCGGGGCAGAACATCGATCGTCATGACCGTATGACAACAAGTCGGCACGTCATGTGACTTTATGTCATGTAATGCACCCGTATGCAGTATCGAGTCGTGGTCAGCCAGGAAAGGCCATCAAGGCGATCGGCGCGGTGGTGGGCTGCTTCGAGCCGCCGTCGGGCTCGACGGTGATGCCCATGCCCGACGCCTGGTCGACACCGCCTCGCATCAGGACGGCCTGGTCGCTGCGACCGGGGTCCATCAGCCCGGCGGACCGCATGGTCCCACCGTCGTCGAACCAGAGTTGATAGACCTTGCCGCCGGGTGGACGGGCCATTCCCGAGACGGCGAACACGGCCCTGTCCCGGCTGTGGGAGACGACGACCGTACCGGTCGCGCCGCCGGCCAGCCCGGACGCCCGGACGCGGGCGTCCGGGGCGGACAGGACAGCGGCGATCTCGTCGGCACTCCGGGACGCCTGGCGTGCCTCGGCGCGGGCGTCCGCGGCCTGCCGGTGCTGCCACACCGCCGTCCCGCCGAGCGCCGTGGCCGCCGCGAAGCAGGCGGCGAGCGCCCACCGGGACACCAGCCGGGCCTTCAGTCCCGCACGCGCCGGAAGGACCCGGACGGACGCGCCGGGCGACTCCTGGCGGACGGTCGTGATCCGGCGCAGCACCTGCTCGCGCAGTGCCGGGGCCGGACGCGTGGCGACGGCCAGTCCCAGACGGGCGGCGGTCGCGCCGAGCTCGGCCGTTTCCTGCGTGCAGGACGCGCAGTCCGCGAGGTGACGTTCGAACGAGGCGTTCTCCTCGTCGGACAGGGCGTGCAGGGCGTACGCGCCCGTCAGCCGGTGCGGGTCGATGGTCGTCACGCGGTCACCCCCAGGCAGTCGCGCAGCCGGATCAGTCCGTCGCGCAGTCGGGTCTTCACGGTCCCGAGCGGGATCTCCAGTGCCTCGGCGACCTCGCGGTAGGTCAGGCCCCGGTAATAGGCGAGCGTGACGGCCTGGTGCTGGAGCTCGGTCAACGTGCGCAGGCAGCGCCGCACCTGTTCCCGCTCCAGCCGCGCCTCGACATGCTCTGCCACCTCGTCGTACTCCGGCACCTTGTCGAGCAGTGCGGCCTTGTGGTCCCGGGCCGTCGCGGCGTCCACCGAACGGACCCGGTCCACCGCCCGGCGGTGCGCCAGGGTGAGAATCCAGTTGACCGCCGTTCCGCGATCGGGCCGGTAGCGGGGAGCTGTCCGCCACACCTCCACCAGGACCTCCTGCGCCACCTCCTCCGACTGCGCGTGATCCCGCAGGACGGCACGCACGACGCCCAGGACCGGGCCCGCGACGATGTCGTACACGTGAGCGAACGCGTCCTCGTTTCCCAGAGCCACCTGCCCCACGAGTTCCTCCAGGTCGGGCCCCGCAGAGGGGTTTCTGATGATATGTACCGCTTCTTTCACCGAGGGCCTCCACCGTCGGGACATGTCCGGGCGTAATCCGTTCCCGTTGGCCACGTGGATTGGTTGCACTCGTGGCGAAATTCGCCGACGCCGGTGGCGGAGGACCGGGGAGGACCGGGAACAGGGCGGTCCGGGCCGTCCGGCAGACTCTGGTGGTGGCCGACGGCGGATGAATACTTGCCAGTGGGCCACAGAAGGGAGACCACGTGCAGGTGCAGCCCGTGACAGCAGAGGCCGATGGCGGGGTGCGGCGTGGTGCCATGGTCACGGTGGGCGTTGATCTGGCCGGGCGTACCGGAACCACGGGCGTGTGCCGTGTGACGTGGGGGCGGCGGCCTACGGCTGAACTCCTTCCCGCGAGGCATGACGACGACCTGTTGGCGGCGATGCGGTCCGCGGACAAGACGGGGCTTGATTCGCCCCTGGGCTGGCCGGTCGCCTTCATTGCCCTGCTCACCGCGCACCGGACCGGTGGCGAGCTGCCTGCGCTCGATCACCACGCAGCGTGCGCCGATGGCCGCCCCGGACTCGGCAACACCTTCACCCACCGGCTGACCGATGACGCGGCCTGGAAGCGCACCGGGGCGGGCAAGCGGCGTCCGCTGTCGGTGTCGGCCGACAAGCTCGGCATCGTCGCCATGCGTGCGGCCGGTCTGCTGGCCCGGCTGGCCGAAGGCGGTCCGGCGGTACCGCGCGACGGCTCGGGCTCCGTTGTCGAGGTCTATCCGGCGTTCGCGCTCATCCAGTGGGGACTCGCCCAAGAGGGGACCTACAAGGGCAAGGGTGTCACGGCTGCGCGGTCCCGGATTCTCACCGGTCTTGAAGCCGGCCTGGACCTGGAGCTGTCCGGCCGGGTCCGTGACCGGTGTACGGCCAGTGACCACGACCTGGACGCCCTGATCTCGGCAGTCGTCGCACGGGCCGCCGCGCGTGGCCTGACAGAGGCGCCTGCCACCGACCACGAGCGGGCCATGGCCGCGGTCGAGGGCTGGATGCACCTGCCCCGTCGGGACGTCGGCCTTGCCGAAGTTCGGGGGCGGACCGAGTTCTGAACCCAGAGACGGGTTCTTCGGGCATGGGCTATGCGGCGGTCCGGAGACAACGAGCGCTCGCGAGGGCATCGGACCTCGGACCGGAACGTCCAGTCGACAACGGCCGTTGCTTTTGGCGCCTCCGTCGGTGGACAGCCGGTGGACGGACGCTTGTGGACGGTGCGACACGGAACAGCACAGCCCAACCCGGGACACCTGTTCTGATCAGCGGAAACGTCATGGGCTGGCACGACGCGGCACCAGCAGACACGAGCGCTCATCGTCTCGTCATGCGTAGGTCTCGGAGCCCGCCGATGGATCGGGTGGCGGGAGATGATGTACCGACTTCCCGTGCTTCCGGCCGTGTGGTGGCGTCGCACAGGATTCCTTCGAGCAGGACTCCATCCAGTTTGATCCTGCTGAGGTCGGCTCCGACGAAGTCGTTGCCGGCTCGCTCGACTTCGCCGACAGCCCTCGCCAAGGCGTCGGCCTGATCGCATCCCTGGATCAGATCGTCGAGGAGATCCTGCGCGACCGTGTCGATTCCGTATGGGCAAGGAGATTCCCCGCAGGTCGTGCACCAGCCGTCCTGCCGGTTCGGCGAGGGGCGACTCGACATCTGTCAGACATCCTTCGGATAGCCGAGTCCGAATTACTGCGCGTGGTGGCCGGTGACCTCTGGGGAGCCGTGAGATCTCATCCAGACAGTCGATCATGTTCTCGATGAGTCGCACGGCACTTCGCATGAGACGGCCGGTCGGCGAGTGGGCCGCGTTCCGCGAGACGCGCTTCGAGTGCCGCACCCTTTCGTGGGGCGCGTGCCTCGTGGGAGCGGCGATGGGTGACGCTGAGGTTGAAAAGGTGGGGTGACCGGCTACGGATGCTCCAGTCCGAGTCCGGTTTCGGCTATGAAGCCGCCGAGGATCTCGGGTCGACGTTGGATGCCGCGTAGTCGGTTCTTCACGAGCGAGTTGAGGTCGTCGATCGTGCGGGGTGCGAGGTTGGCCAGGGACTTCTTCACCTGGGCCCAGACGCCTTCGACGGGGTTGAGATCGGGTGCGTAGGGCGGGAGCTTGACGATGGTGAGCCAGTCGCTGTTGCGGTCGCAGAACTCCCTCAGAGCCTTGGCGTGGTGGGTGCTGGCGTTGTCCCACACCACGATCAGCGGGGCACCGCCGAGTTGCCGACGGGCAGCGGTCAGGAGGTCTGCGAACTCGCGGGCGCGGAAGCCCTTCTTCTCGCCGGTTCGACCCCGGTACGTCTGGGTCCGGTAGATCAGCCTGGCCTCGCGGCCCGGTCTGACACAGATCATCCCGGCCATCAGGACCCGGCCGGAACCCTTGCCTGTCACTCTGACCAGCGGCGTCCGGCCTCGCCGTGACCAGGTCCGGCCCTTGCCGGGTTTCAGGTCCTGCCCGGCCTCGTCCTCGAAGACTATCCATGCGCCCAGGAGCCGGGCCGTCCTCCTACCCGCGACCACTGCGCCGTCCGCCACAGCCCAACGGCCTGTTCGTCGCGTTCGACGGCCCGGTGCGCGGGGACCTGCGGTGACCAGCCCAGCCTGTGCAGCAGATACGACACCCCGCGCGGCGTGTACCGGTGCCCGAACAGGCGATGGATCAACTCCGCGACCCTCGCCAGGGTCCACCGCTGGTCCTCCAGCCAGCCGTGCGCCGCCGGCCCCGCCTCCAGCTCGGCCTGCAACCGCTCGGCCTGGACATCGTCCAGCCGGCACGGGAAGCCGCCGGCCCCCTTGGAAGCCAGAGCCGCGCTGCCGCCCCGGCGCCAGGCGGCGTGCCAGGCGTACGCCGACTTGCGCGACACCCGCAACCGGCGGGCCACCTCCGGCGGCCGCACCCCCTGCCCGAACATCTCCGCGGCCTCGAAACGCACTGCTTCACGCTTCACCCGCCCCACAGCGGTCAGACCGCCGCCATCCGCGTACCTCATGACGAGGATGTAGCACCGCCAATGCCCGCTGTCACCCCACCTTTTCAACCTCAGCGGCAACTCCCATGGACCGGTGAGCCGATCGTCGATGCCTCCTTCGAAACGAAGTCCTTCCCGGAGAGCCGCCCGAGCTCACGAAAGATCGAGGCTAAGAAACTGCTTGGTTTGTTCGGTTCACGGACGTTTCCTCTCCGGTAGCGTTTTGTTCGTTGAGTTCTTGCCGTGCGGAGTTGACTGCTGTGAACGCTTCCGGTGAAGATCGCAGCGCAGAAAACCGCAGCTCCCTGGGGCCTTGACCAGGCCAACGGTTTCCTCACGGAAGCAAGGGGAGTGCAGGGGAACCTGAGACGGGCGCACCGGTGAGTGCCGTTCACTCCTCGGCGTCGCGCTCTCTCTGCTTCATCGTCCTGGCGCTCGCGTGAGCCTTACCCGACGTCACGCCCGTGCACAGGACCAGTGAGTCCGATTACCCCCCACCACACCCCCCACGCTCAATCGGAAGTGATTCGACAGAAGCCATTCGCCCATCAGGGCCCGTACGTCTTCTCTTCATCTTCTCGTAACCTTTTCCTCGCGCTTGTTTCCTCGCGCACAAAAAGCGAAAAGGTCGCTTCGGGCTGCCTGGAAACAGGCGATTTCCATCCCTGTGATAAAGAGTTCTAAAAAGTCTCCGGATGTCTTGACTCGAAAATCCGGAAGGCCTGATATTGATGGCGTCGGCCGAAGCCCCAGGGAGCTTCGGCCCCTGAGGGTCCGCCATTCGACCCTGTCCGCTCCATGAACGGAAAAGGAAGCGCAGATGGTGAATACGCGTGCATTCAAGCGCACGGCAATTCTGGGTCTCGCGGTCGCAGCCGCCGTGGTCACTCTGCCCGGCACGGCTCAGGCGCAGTCCGGCTCCCGTATCTGCGGGAACTACTGGTACGCCCGGGCCAACGGCAAAACGGTCGGGATCGTCGCCAAGGCTCTGGAAGTCCCGAAGGTCGATTTCAATATCTGCTTGCGTGTCATCGACCACACGAACAGCATCGGCAACATGCAGCTTCCCGGCTACAAGGGAAAGGTGACCTGGAACCCCCGGCAGGTCATGCGGTCCTGGACCTGTGAGGAAGCCGGCAACCTGTTCAACCAGAAGTACGGGGCCGACCCCTGCGACCACATGAACAGGGTCGATCTCATCGGGCAGGTGAACGGCCGTCACGCCGCCGTCTGGTCGCAGGTGTTCTGAGACCGGCGCCCCCGAACTCCCTCAGATCTCACCTCGCAGAAACAAGCCGAAGAAAAGGGGAAGTAATGTACGGCAAGGTTATCGGGCAGCGCATTCTGATGTGCGGCGCCCTCGTCGCCGCGACCGCGGTCTGCATGACCGGCACGGCGAACGCGGCGACGAGCACGTGCTTCAGCCAGAGCTATTCCGACGGCGCGCAGGTTGTTCCCGGCACGGGCGGCGGGCACGTGACCCGGGCGATCACCCGTCAGCAGGCGGGCAACACCTGGGACGACTGGGTATGGCGCGGCGAGAAGGTCGACTGCTCCCGCAGTGCGATCTCCTGCTCGCACTCGTGGGACACATCGGTGAGCAAGACCACCGGCTGGGCCGTCGGCGGCGGTATTTCTCTCGGCAATGCCACCTCGCCGTCCAAGAAGTGGTACAACCCCCTGGCTTCCGTGACCGGCGGATACCAGAAGACCACCACGATCACCAAGACCACCAGCATCGGCGTCGATGTCAGACCAGGGCACACGGCGCAGGAGGTCATCGTCGCGGTCCGCCGCTGGACCCAGGGTGACTACGCCGGCGGCTGGGTCCGGACGAACCGGGGCTGCCAGAGCGGAACCACCTACGAGTGGAACGGCAACCTCAGGTTCGGCAGCTGGAACAGGAACGTGTTCGTGGAGAAGAAGTACGGCTGGGCCATCGACGGCCGCATCTGACCAGCGATGAACGATGCCGAACAGAAGGGATGTCAGTGAACGGTAAGACTGCCTGGCAGCGTGTGGTGACGTGCGGGACTCTTGTCGCCGCGACCGCGGTCTGCATGACCGGCACGGCGAACGCGGCGACAAGCGCGTGCTTCAGCCAGAGCTATTCCGACGGCGCGCAGGTCGTTCCCGGCACGGGCGGCGGGCACGTGACCCGGGCGATCACCCGTCAGCAGGCGGGCAACACCTGGGACGACTGGGTATGGCGCGGCGAGAAGGTCGAGTGCTCCCGCAGTGCGATCTCCTGCCCGCACTCGTGGACCCAATCGCAGACCGTGACCACCGGTTGGGCCGTCGGCGGCGGCATCAATCTCGGTAACTCCTCCTCGCCGTCCAAGAAGTGGTACAACGCCCTGGCTTCCGTGACCGGCGGATACCAGAAGACCACCGAGATCTCCAAGACCACCACCATCGGTGTCACTGTCAGACCAGGGCACACGGCGCAGGAGGTCATTGTCGCGGTCCGCCGCTGGACCCAGGGTGACTACGCCGGCGGCTGGGTCCGGACGAACCGGGGCTGCCAGAGCGGAACCACCTACGAGTGGAACGGCAACCTCAGGTTCGGCAGCTGGAACAGGAACGTGTTCGTGGAGAAGAAGTACGGCTGGGCCATCGACGGCCGCATCTGACCAGTTCCCGGAAAGAAACAAGGAGGCTACTCATGCAGATCAAGCGCACGAAGCGACGCACAGCGATGCTCGCGGCCATTGCCATGACGTCCGGGGCGTTCTTCGCGGTCATGGCTCCCGGAATCGCTCAGGCCCAGTCGGGATCCCGCATCTGCGGCAACTGGTGGGCAGGCGTTTACAACCACGGCCAGAACGAGGTCATCTGGGCAAGAGTGATCGAGGTCCCCAAGACCGACAGCATCGCCTGCCAGCGCGCGATCGACAGGACCGACAAGGTCGGACCCACGACCTTGCCGCAGCGCATCAAGAACTTCAAGGACCTGAAGTGGGGCGGCCGGCAGCGGATATCGGGCGCATCCTGCGAGTGGTTCTCCCAGGACCTGATGGACGCCAAGTACGGCGACGACGTGTGCCTGAGCATGCAGCGGGCGGACAACACGGTCCAGGTCGACCACCGTACGATCAGCCACTTCTGGGTCGACAACTGACCAGGTGCGACTGCCCACCAAAGAGGCCGGCACGGCACGGGGGTCACCGCGGGCGGAGTCCGGCTCCGCCCGCGGTGACCCCCGTCGGCGCCCGCAGGCAGAAGAGTCCCAGCGTGCCACCACCTGCCCTGGCTGGACTCCGCCAAGCAGCAAGGCGTGACGGCCGACCACGTCGGAACCAACGCCTGGACCATCTCCACCGACGTGACGAACAACAGTGCCCTGTACGCCGCCATCGCCATCGGCCACTACACCTGCGACGGAGAGGGGGACCTGTCCCCGGGTGGTGGACAGGTCCCCCCTGTCGATCCATCGTGCTCGTACGGGGTCGGTGGGCAGCGGAAGGGCGGCCCTGAAGTGTGCGGTCTCGGTGTAATACGCATGGTGGGGACAGGTCCCTTCCCGCCAGGAACGACCACGTGGGCAAGGGCCAGCAGCACCTCGCCGGCTCGGGAAACCACCCCGCTGGAGTCACCCGATACCTGAACACGCGGGGAGGATCCGCTACGGCTTTTCACGGGAAAGATGCCTCTCACTCGGCGGTGTACGGGCCCTCGGCAAGCCCTGTCGTCCCAGGTGAGAGGCCCTCCCTCAGAGCTGAAGGAGACGACCTCCGGACCAGCCGAACCATCGGTCGATCGCCACGTGGACCGTCACGAGCGGGTCCTCTCTGGCCGGGTAGTCCTTGCCGAGGAAGCGCCTGGAGAGTCGGTCGATGTCGGCGAATCCCTCGTCAGGCTTGATGGACACCACATGTCCCTGGACAGACACATGCGTGCCGAAGTCGTCCGCTCCCAGCACGGTCAGCGACACATGGCCGTTGTCCCGCAGATGTTTCAGCCGGGCGCGGTCGGCGTTCATGCACAGCATGAGAAGTCCGTCGTCCTCGATGAGGTACCAGGTCGCCACCGATACAGGGCGGCCTTTCGACGTGACCGTCGCCATGACGGCCGGGTTCGGCTTACGGAGAAAGGCCAGGGCGGCCTCTGGCAACGGAGCATCAGACATAGATCTATCCCTTCCATGAGACGGGTCCCGTGATGCGGGACCTCCGTCGGATCACATCGCAGGCCAACCGCACGGTGCCGTCACGCCGCCGCGCGTTCGACCGGAGGCCGACGCCTCAGTTCCCGCTGGAGGACGGCCGGCGGCTGGTGGGCCACGTCTAGTGTGCCCGTGTCCGTGCCGGGCGGCACGATGGCGTCGATCCGGTCCAGGACGTCGTCCGGGAGCGTGACCTCGGAGCCCGCGAGCAGATCGTCCAGCTGCGCCAGGGACCGCGGTCCGAGGAGCGCGGAGGTGACGCCGGGGTGGGCGAGCACGAAGCCCAGGGCCAGATGCGTGAGCGGCATGCCCGCCTCTTCGGCGAGCGGGATGAGCTGTTCGACGGCGTCGAGCCGCCGTTCGTCCTTCAGGTGCGAGAAGTCGTAGTTCGAGGAGCGGTGCGTCGCGGCCCGCCGGCCCTTGCGGTAGCGCCCGGTCAGCAGCCCGCCGCCGAGCGGCGACCAGACCAGGGTGCCCATGCCGAACTCCTGCGCCACCGGGAGCACCTCGCGCTCGATGCCCCGGTCGAGGATCGAGTACACCGGCTGCTCGGTACGCGGCCGGGCGAGACCGCGCCGCTCGGCGACCCAGTGGGCGCGGACGAGGTCGGAGGCCGGCATGCACGAGGTGCCGAAGGTGCGGATCTTCCCGGCTCGTTGCAGGTCGGTGAGAGCCCCGAGCGTCTCCTCGATATCGGTGTCGGGGTCCGGGCGGTGAATCTGGTAGATGTCCACATGGTCGGTGTCGAGGCGCCGCAGCGAGTCCTCCAGCGCGCGCACCAGCCAGCGCCGGGACGCGCCCTGGTGGTTCGGCTCGTCGCTCATCGGCCTGCGGGCCTTGGTCGCGAGCACCACGTCGGCCCGCCGGCCCTTCAGCGCCCGGCCGACGATCTCCTCCGACTCGCCGTGCCCGTACGCGTCGGACGTGTCGACGAGGTTGATGCCGGCGTCCAGGGCCCGGTGGATGATGCGGACGCAGTCGTCGTGGTCGGGGTTGCCGACGGCACCGAACATCATGGCGCCGAGAGCGTAGGGGCTCACCTTGATCCCGGTCCTGCCGAGGACGCGGTAACGCATGTTCTCTCCTGAGGTACGTCTGCGAGCTGCTGCCACCAGCCTGGCGCGAGGCGGCCGGACGATGAATACTTGAGAGTCCCGATTTTTTGAGCGAGAGTACGGGTATGGTCACCGACCGACTCTCCGAAGCACTCGATCTGGTCGAGATCCGCGGCGTCATCACGGGCGGCATCGCGGCTCGCGGCGGATGGTGGACGCGCGCACCGCTCTCCGCCCCGGTCAAGTTCTTCGCGCTCGTCAGCGGCCGGGCCCGCCTGACCACCGACGGGATCGACGAACCGGTCGACCTCGTGACGGGTGACGTGGCGATCCTCACCGGGCGCTCCTGGCTCGCGTTCGAAGCAGGCCCGGAACCCCGCCAGGAGGTGCGACCGGAACCCGACTTCTCCACCGACCGCTTCACGTCCGCGGACCGCGACGCCGACGACATCGTGATCGGCGGCAGCGTGTGTCCGAACGCGGCCGGAAGCACGCTCCTTCTCGAATCGCTGCCGCCCCTGGCGCACATCAGATCGGCCGGCGACGACGACCGGCTCCTCGCCGCCCTGCTGCGCCTGTTCGACGAGGCGACCGTGCAGCGGCCCGGCTCGGCCTTCGCGGTCCGGCAGTACAGCCAGCTCTTCCTGCTGGAGTTGCTGCGGTCCTGTGCCGGCCAGTCCGCGCTGCCCTCCGGCTGGCTGCGGCTGCTCGTCGACGAGCGTCTGCGCCCCGCCCTCGACCTGCTGCACGGCCACCCCGGGTACCCCTGGGGGCTCGCGGAACTGGCGCGGGCCGCCGCGATGTCCCGGACGACCTTCGCCGAGCGGTTCCGGGAAGCGGCCGGCGTGCCACCGCTGACCTACCTGGGACGGTGGCGCATGCTGCTCGCCCAGCGGGCGCTCCAGGACGGCGACGTCCGCGTCGCGGCGCTCGCCGAGGAGTTGGGCTACGGCTCGGAGAGTGCCTTCAGTACGGCGTTCAAACGCGTCGTCGGCGAGTCGCCGCTGCGCTACCGGGCCCGCGTACGACAGGACGTCACCGAGCATGCTCGGGCCAGGACGCTATGACGCTTCGGTCCCCTTGCTTCCTTCCCGCGAGGCCCAGCCGATGCCGTCCGCTGGTCGACGGCTGCCGGGGCGCCGCCGCTGATGCGGTACGGCTGGTGCCGCGCTCCTCCCACGTCCGAGGACAGGGGGCCGAGTGACAGCCGGGGCCGCACAACATCGTTGCCAAGCTCGCGGACCCCGCGTTCGGCCTCCCCCTCCACCTCGAGCGGTTCCGGGAAGACACCGACGAAGGCTTGGGCAAGGACCGGCAGTTCGTCCTGGGAGAGCACGCCCAGACGGCCGTCCTTGATCTCCAGGCCGAATCCGAGCGGTCGCCTTCTTCCCGCCTTGAGCCTGAACTCCGGCAGGTCAGGCCCCCTCGAACGCCCGTCGGATCAACGGGCCCGCCTTCTCCGGGCCGGCCGCCACGTCCCGCTTCCTCTTTCGCCGAAATGAAGCGGTGCTCGGCGAACCGGGCGAGGAGCCCGCGAGCAGCAGGCTCAGCAGCCCCCCCGAAGGGCCGATAGCGCACCAAGTCGAGCCGCGCGGGCAGTCGTCGGACGGCCACGCGGTCGTGGTGTCGGAAACCGGCCGCGATCCGGACCATCCGATGCCGCCCGCGCGCAGGGGCTGGGGACGCGTCAGCCGGCGAGGTTCTCCTTGACCCACTGACGGAGGTCGGTCACGGGGATCGCGTGGCGCGCGTTGTAGGTGTCGTCCTTCGCCCACGCGACGCCGCGGCCCTGAGCGAAGACCGCCCGGTACTTACGCGTCATGTTGTCCGGGTCGGCGGCCAGTTCGTCGAGCAGCGACGGAACCGTCCACACCACACGGCGGAACGGACGCTCCAGCACGGTCTCGAGCGTCTCGGCCAGCTCGCCGTAGGTGATGGTGTCACCGGCGAGGTAGACGATCTCGTCGCGGATGCGAGGTTCGGCGAAGAGGATGTCCGCGGTGAGGGCGCCGATGTCTTCGGGCGTCGTCACGGTGACCGCCGTGTCGAGACTTCCCAGCGCGTTGACGGTGTCATTGGGCAGGTCCACCATGCCCGAGCCGGGCTCGAAGAGGTAGTTCATGAACATGCCGGTGGAGATGATGACCCACTCGGTCCGGTCCTGGGACCGGAGCAGGTCGCGGACGTCCAGCTGGGAGTCGAAGATGTCCTGCGGGCTTCCGCGGCCGATGACGTCGAAGTCGACGCCGAACTGCCACGGGAAGTACCGCGGGACCCTCGCCTGGAGGGCGGCTTGGGCGACCTTCATGGGGGTTTCGAGGCCGGCGGTGATGCCCGTGCACCCGATGACCGTGTCGTAGTCGGCGAAGAGGGAGGCGAGCTCGTCGACGGTGTTCTTCACGAGGTCGCCTTCGACGATCTTCACGCCAAGGTTCTTGATCTCAGCGACGTCGCGCTGCTTGTCGGGTGCCGTGGACGCGATGGCGCCGGCCCGCAGGAGTACGCTGACGGACGAGCCCTCCACGTCCTTCGCTCGCCGCACGACGTTGCGGATGACGGGCATGCCGAGTTCCCCGGCTCCGATGATGAGGATGTCCCGGGAGGTGGGGATCGAGCTGTCGCTGGTCATATGAAGGTCCCTCTGGTGTTCGTCTCTCCCCAGGGCGTTCTGGTCGCCGGGGTTTCGGGAGTCACCGTAGACTTTGACATCAATGTCAAGGTCAAGTCGTCGGCTGATGAGGAAGAGCGAGTGATGAAGATCGGTGAGGCCGCCCGAAAGGTAGGAGCCCCGGCCCGGATGCTCCGCTACTACGAGCAGCAGGGGCTCATCGAGTCGTCGCGGTCGGCCAACGGTTACCGCGACTACTCCGAGGGCCAGGTCGAGCACGCGCGTCACGTCCGGGCGCTCGTCGAAGCTGGTCTGTCGACGAGGATGATCAAGATCGTGCTGGACATCGAGGCTCCCTCGAACCAGGACGCGGCAGGCGCGTGCACGCAGACCCTGGCAGCGGAACTCGCCCGCGAGCTGCGCGTCGTCGAGAACAGGATCGTGTGCCTGGAGAAGAGTCGAGACGCGGTGATCGACTACCTCCGGCGAACGGGCCACGCAGACCTGCTGACCCCAGCGTGACTCGCCCCTCACCTTGCTCGTAATCGCTGGGAGATCGTCGGCGACCGTGCACAGGCCGTTCGGACCCTGTCGAACACAGGGCGCGTGGTTCGAACGGCCCTTACCGGCTCCGTGCCTCCTCGGCTTGGCTTCTCGGCATGGACGACATGCACACGAGGTCCGCGACGTTGTACGCGGCTCGGACCGATGACGGTACGACCGTGGTCACCCTCCGCGGTGAGCTCGACCTGCTCGCGGTGATAGGCCTCGGTCCCGCCGTGGACGACCTCACCACCGGTTCGCGGCCGGACGTGGTGCTGGACCTGCGGTCCGTGACCTTCGTCGACTGCTGCGGGCTCGGCCTGCTGTGCCGCGCCCGCAACCGGGTCCGCGCGAGCGGCGGCAGGCTGCGGCTGGCCGCACCCGGACCGGGCCTCACCCGGCTGCTGCGGCACGCCGGACTCGTCGGCGCGTTCGAGACGTGCCCCGAGCCGGTCGGGTAAGGGCTGAACGGCCCCCTTCCCAGGGAGGGTCGTCCCGCCGGAACGCCTCTTCGGCCCCTGCGCGGGCCCGCCGCGGACTGACACCTTCGAAGCGTCACCACGACCCGGAGGAGGTGCGGACCGATGCGTGGAACCCGGCACGCGAGGAAACGGCTGTGGCGGTGGCGGAACAACCCGCTGCGCCGTCCCGACGACATCACCGAGGCATGGCTCGTCCTGGCCGTCTGGCTGCTGATCGCGGTGGCCGGCACCGCCGTCGGCACGATGACGGCCCACGCCGCCGACGAGATGTTCGCCCGGCAGCGGGAACAGCGGCACCCCGTGCGGGCGGTCCTCCTCGACGACGTGCCCGAGAGCGCGGGCGTCGGCGGGGCCGCGAGCGACCGGCGCTCGGCGGTGGTCCGCTGGAGCGCCCCGGACGGCTCCGAGCGCACCGGCCGGACCCTGGTCGACTCCGGACAGCGGGCCGGGGCCACGGTCGTGGTCTGGCAGGACGCCCAGGGCCGCCTCAGGACCGAGCCGCCGGACGCGCTGGAGTCCGCCGTCGAGTCCGCGACCCTGGGAGCCGGCGCCGCCTTCGGCCTCGCCGGCGCCCTGTACGGGGCGGGCCGCCTCGCCCGCTGGCGGCTCGACCGACGGCGGATCGAGGGCTGGGGGCGGGAGTGGGACGTGGTCGGTCCGCTGTGGGGGCACCGGACGGGATGACGGGGGGCACGGAGGAACGGGCCGCGATACGGGAACGGTCCGGAAGTCTCCCCGCGCGGGACGTTCGGCCCCCTGCGCCCGTGCCCACGCCCCGGCACGCTGGGACACGCCCACCGACCCCTCGTACCGGAAGGCGGACCGCCATGGAACCCGTCGTCGTCCTCGCCCGCACCGACACCTCCGAGACCGGCCGGGCCGCCGCCGACTGGGCCGGACGGGAGGCAGCCCTCCGCGAGTTACCCCTCCGCACACCGGACGCCCCCGCGACCTGCGCCGCCGCCGTGACCGTCGGGGAGACCCGCGCCGTGACGCTCCTCGACACCGTGCCCGGCCCCGTCGTCCTGGTCCCCGACGGGTACGCCGCCACCTCGCACCGCACCGACGTCGTCCTCGGCATCGACGCCCGCGAACCCTCGGACCCCGCCCTCGCGTTCGCCTTCGACAGCGCCCGGCTGCGGGGCGCGCGCCTGTGCGCCGTACACGCCTGGGCGCTGCCTCCCGAGGCCGCCGCGCTGCCCTTCGCCGTGCCGGAGGAGGACCGGGCCGACTGGGAGGACCACGAGGTGCAGGTCCTCGCCGACGCGCTGCGGCCCTGGCGGGCGAAACACCCCGAGGTCCCCGTCCTGGAGGACGTCCTCCTCCTCTCCCCGGCCGAGGCGCTCCTCCACCACCGCGCGCGTGCCGCCCTGTACGTGGTCGGCGGCCCGCCCGGCAGCGTCGTACGGGCCCTGCTGCGGGAGTCGGGCCGCCCGGTCGCGGTCGTGCCGGCGTACGAGGGCTGAGCGCGGGGAGTCGCCGGGCCTCCCGCGTGCTCAGGTCTTCGCCAGGTCCCCGGCGATCCGCCCCGCCCACTCCCCGACGGCGTCGAAGTCCCGGAAGTCCCCGCCCTTCCCGGCCGCGAGGATCCGCCCGGCCACCCAGCCCCGCGCGCCCTCCTCCAGGCAGCCGCCGAAGGTGACGTGTCCGCGCGCGTCCAGCGAGGCCATCGCCCGCCGGACACCGGCCA
>NZ_LIRL01000329.1 GCF_001419795.1 Streptomyces niveiscabiei | reverse complement strand
GGTCGTACCAGTAGGTGTAGTGGGCGAGGCCCTTGCCCTCCTGGACGGCCCACGCCTGGGCGAGGTAGGTGCCCTCGTCGTCGCTGAGGGTGGGGTAGGCGGCGATGTTCCAGCCCTGGACGACGAGGATCGCCGCCAACAGGGCGCCGCACAGCAGGAGATCGGGTTTCTTCGAGGGGCGTGGGGTGGGGGCGGGGCGGGTCATGGGCGCGACGGTGCGCTGCGCGGGGACCTTCGGGGTGGTCACCGCGGGGAGGGTGGAGGTCACGCGGGAACGTCCTCTCGGGTGGTCAGGTGCGCGCCGGTGTGCTCGGTCAACTCCCATTCGCTCTGCCCGCGTTGCTCGCGCCAGACGGCACGGATCGCGGCGCCCGCGAGGAGGACCTGATAGAAGGGGCCGCCGACGACGAGCTTGACGTAGTGGGCGAAGCGCACGCGCAGGCCGTACTGCTTGCCGAAGTCGTGGAGCCCGACGAGTTCGAAGACGAACGTGACGAGCGCGGTGACGGCCGGCAGGAAGGTGACGAAGGCGACGGCGACGGGGACGTCGAGGAAGAGCGCGATCGCCGCGTTGAGCGGGATGACGACGCCGGAGAACGCCTGGAGGAACGGGGTCATGAGGGTGTAGCGGGCCAGCAACCGCTGGCCGAAGCCCGGGAGTTGCTTCCAGTCCTTCTTGCGGTAGACCTGAAGGAAGCCCTGGTTCCAGCGAGTTCGCTGTTTGAGCAGGGACATGAGCGAGCCCGGGGTCTCCTCGCGGGTCACCATGTCGGAGTCGTAGGCGACGACGACCTTCTTGCCGACGGAGGAGAGCCGCACGCCCAAGTCGCAGTCCTCGGCGAGGCAGTTGGAGTCCCAGCCGCCGGCTTCCCTCAGGACGTCGGTGCGGACGAAGACGGTGTTGCCGCCGAGCGGGATGAACCCCTTCTCCGCGTGCAGGTGGAGCCGGGAGCGGAACCAGAAGAAGTACTCCAGGCAGTTGCGCAGGCTGTACCAGCTGGAGTGGAAGTTGATGAGCTGGACGCCGCCCTGGACGACGTCGGCGCCGGTGGTGCGGAAGGCGTGGTCGACGTGGGCGAGGAGTTCGGGGTGGACCTGGTCCTCGGCGTCGAAGACCCCGACGACGCCGCCCCGGCAGTGCGGGAGCGCCGTGTTCATCGCCTTCGGCTTGTTCTTCGTCTCGTGGGTGTCGACGACGACGCGCACGCGCGGGTCGCGGGCGGCGGCGCGTTCGGCGACCTCGGCGGTCTCGGGGTCGTCGTGGCCGACGATCACGATGATCTCGAAGTCGGTGTGGCTCGACTCCAGGAGCCGGCGGATGGTGTGGTCGAGGACGGCCTGTTCGTGCCTCGCGGGCAACAGCAGGGAGAACGAGGTGTGTTGGCCGCCGTCGGGTTGGCCGAAACTGGTCGAGGCGAGCACTTCCGGCGTACGCCAGGCGTGCATCTGCCACCAGAGGGTGAAGGCCGCCATCCCGAAAAGGGCCAGCGAGACGGCGGATATGAAGACGGACGTGAACAAGAAAAGATCCCCCCAGATCTCAGAGCCCCCTGTCGCGACGGCGCGTCACATGCGTCGCGTCATGTGCTGAGGCTAAGTGGAAACTGTGAACGGGGGGAGGTCTTCCGATAAATAGCTTGTTTCAGAGCCGACTTGTTCTTAGCTGCCCATATCCGGACACGTGGTCTCTTTTTTGGCCGGTAATGATCAAGTGGCGCGACCGTTCCCGCCGGTCAGTGCGGTGTGCAGGTGATCGGGGTCCGTCGTCGGAAGATCACAAGTGAAGTTACGGCAGACGTACGCCGTTGCTTCACTTCCCGAAAGTGGCCGATCGACGATCAAGGGGAACTCGTCACTGTCCGTCACACCATAGGCCACGACTGCTCCGGGAGCGGTGGCCAGAAGTGCCTGTCGGTGCAGGCTCTTTCCGGCCGGATCGGTCAACTCCCTTGCCACTACGGCGACTTCGCGCGGTCCGTCGAGGAGCGCCTCCGCCGCGGCCAGGCCCCAGCCGATGAAGCGGGGCACGCGAGGGCCGAGCGCCTTGACCACGCCGAGTGCCTTTTCGGCGGCGGTCCGGTGGGGTTCGGCGCCCGTGTGGGCCGCGTACGACAGGAGCGCCGACGCCGCCGCCGTCCAGCCCGAGGGGGTCGCGTTGTCCGTGGGGTCCTGCGGGCGGCGGATCAACTGCTCGGCGTCCGACGCCGTGTCGTACAGGGCGCCCGACTCCGGGTCCGTGAAGCGGGCCAGGACGTGGTCCAGGAGCAGGCCGGCGAAGTCCAGCCAGACGCCCTCCGCTGTGACGGCGGCCAGCGCGAGGAAGCCTTCCGCCACATCGCCGTAGTCCTCCAGCACGCCCGCGTTCGCGCCGGGGTGGCCGTCCTTGCTGGTGCGGGTGAGGTGGGCGTGGTCGTCGAGGTGGACGCGGACGAGGAGGTCGGCCGCCGCGAGGGCGGCCTCGATCAGGTCGGGGCGGTCGAAGTACGCGCCCGTCTCCGCGAGCGCCGCGACCGCCAGGCCGTTCCAGGCGGCCACCACCTTGTCGTCCCGGCCGGGGGCGGGGCGCTCGGCGCGGCGCGCGAGGAGGCGGGTACGGATCGACGCGACCCTGTCCGCGTCGAACACGCCCTCCGTCTGCGGGAGTTGGAGGACCGAGGCGCCGTGCTCGAAGGTGCCGTCCTCGGTGACGCCGAAGTAGTGCGCGGCGAGGTCGGCATCAGCTCCGAGGGTCTCTCGCAGGTCGTCCATGGTCCACACGTAGTACGCGCCTTCGACGTGTTTCCCGGTGCCGTCGTCGCTGTCCGCGTCCAGCGCCGACGCGAACCCGCCCTCGGGCGTGCGGAGTTCGCGGACCATGAAGTCCGCCGTCTCCAGGGCGATCCTGCGGGCCAGCTCCGAACCCGTCGAGCGCCACAGGTGGGCGTACACGCGGCACAGCAGCGCGTTGTCGTACAGCATCTTCTCGAAATGCGGCACGATCCAGTCGCGGTCGACGGAGTACCGGGCGAACCCGCCGCCCAACTGGTCGTAGATCCCGCCCCTGGCCATCCGCTCACACGTGTCCGACGCCATCTGCAACGCACCCTCGGACCCCGTCCGCGCATGATGCCTCAACAAAAACTCCACCACCATCGACGGCGGAAACTTCGGCGCACCCCCGAACCCCCCGCGCTGCGGGTCGTACTCCCGCGTCAGCCCCAACAACGCCGCCGCCAGCTCCTCCTCACCGGGCGGCTGCGCGTCCCCGAACGAGATCTCCCGCTCCCCCAGATCCCGCACGATCCTCCCGGCAACCTCCGCGACCTCCTCCCGCCGCCCACTCCACGCCTGCCGCACCCCCTCCAACACCTGCCGGAAGGAGGGTGACCCATGCCGGGGCTCGGGCGGAAAATACGTCCCGAAGTAGAACGGCTCCGCGTCCGGCGTGAGAAACACCGTCATCGGCCAGCCGCCCTGCCCGGTCGCGGCCTGCACGGCTTCCATGTACACCGCATCCACGTCCGGCCGCTCCTCGCGGTCCACCTTGACGCTGACGAAGTGCTCGTTGAGGTAGTCGGCGGTCTGCTGGTCCTCGAAGGATTCGTGGGCCATGACGTGGCACCAGTGGCACGCGGAGTATCCGACCGACAGCAGAACGGGTACGTCCCTCCGTCGCGCTTCCTCGAAAGCCTCCGGTGTCCACGGCCACCAGTCGACCGGGTTGTCAGCGTGCTGGAGCAGATACGGCGAGGTCACACCCGCTAGCCGGTTCATGCGGCCCAGCCTCTCACAGGGCCTCCCGCTGTCGACGAAACTCACGGGCCCTCGGTAGCTTGGTCGAATCGGCAGGTCCAGCAGGCACTCACCGCGTCCACCGCGATCGCGCCCAGGTGGCCCAGCGCCTCAGGAGCGAGTTGTGGGAGCAGGGGGATCGTGTGGGTCCACGCGTCTGATCTCGACAGTCCCAGCGCGATGCGCCGTGCCGTGTCCTCTCCGGGACGGCTGCTGCCGCCACAAGCCCGGGCGAGTGCCAGGCAGGTCCGGACCGTTCGGTCCTCGGTATGGGTGTCCGTGGCCAAGGACAACCGGGCACGCGCCAGGTGGGCGGCGGCAGCGCAGAGCGCTGCCCGTCGGGTCTCCGGGGTGCTTGCGGCGTCGGCGTGACGCCATACGGCGGAGATATCGCCCTCCACCGCGGCCAGCAGGGCGAGTTCCGAGGGGGATCCCTGTCCTGGGCGGAGCGAGCGTCGCCACCTGTCGATCCGGCTTGCGGCGGCCTCCGCGGCCTCGTCGGGAAGGCAGCCGAGCCGTTCCAGGAGGGCAAGAACGGCCATCGACGGTGTCGGTTGCGGCAAGGACGGAGCCGTCATGTGCAGAGCGGTGCGATGGAGTGCGTCGGTCAGGAGCGGGCCAGGGCGCCGAGGGTCACGGAAGGCCAGGAGCAGAGCCGCCAGTTCAGGGAGCAGGCTGGGGAGGTTGCCCTGCATCCTTGCGTCGATCCGTCGCGCCAGGGCCTCGATCAAGGGCATGGCGACTCGTGCCGCCCCCTCGGGGCAGTGGCGTACGAGTCCGGCGGCGACGGCCGTCAGCGCTTGCCTCCGCGCAGAGGTGCGCCCCTTCACCAGCGCCGAGGCCAGGTACTCGTCCCCGGTGTGGGCGACTGCCTGGGCCACCGCGTTCGCGAGCTCGGGCGCGGCGTCGTCGGGGACCAGGTCGGCCGCCGCTCGGGCGTGGCGGGCGGCCGGGCCGTCGTGGCTGGCGAGAGAGCAGCCCAGGGAGAGGGCAGCCAGGTGGCGCGCACGGTCATGGGGGTCGAGCGCGCTGTGCGCGAGCGCTCCGGCCTCGTCCGACAGGCCTGCCGTGCCCATGGCCTGGCAGAGGTCCACGGTCCAGTCTCCCGGAAGAGGCGAGGCGCCCCAGGACGTCGCCGGCCGTGTGGCCGGTCGCTCTCGCAGGGCCGTCTCCACAAGCTCTCGGCTTCGCGAGGCGTTGCCTGCGGCGAGCTGGGCTTCCGCTTCCAGAAGGAGCAGGGATGCGGGGTCATCGACGCGGGGGCCGTCGCCGGGGGAAGGCAGGCCGGCCGACCTCCGGTGCATGTGCAAGCGCGAGGCTGCGGATCCGCGCCCGGCCTTCGCCGCCCTCCGTGCATCATCAGGCTCGCATGGTGCGGCTCGTCCTGCCTTCGCCTCGGCGTGCCTTTTGCGTTCCATGGCCCGGGAGTAGCGCTCGGCGTCCTTGCTCCTGCGCTTCGCTCTCCGTGTCTCCTCGGCAGCGGTGTCCGCCGCGCTGTCCCGTCGCTTCCTGTCGTCCTCCGTCGTCTCCATGACCCACTGCGCCCGTTCCACCAGGGGCTCTCCGAGAGTCCCGATGCGCAGTCCTTCCGGCAGGGTCTCCACCAGCTGTCTCATGTCGTCGAGGTCCGCCTTCATGAGGCCCGTGTCGGCCACAGACTTGGCAAGGCGCGCCAGAGTTCCCGCCAGTTCGCGGCGCAGATGAGCCCTGTCCTCTTCGGACAAGGAGCCGGTGGACAGAGAAGCGGGGTTCTTCAGTGCCTCGATCGTGCTGCTTGTCGAGGCCAGGGCCCTCCGCATCAGTTCGCGTGCCGCGCGAGGCCGCTTGGCGGGCAGAGCCGCGAGCGCCGACGCCGCAGAGGCCAGGACGTCCACGGAGGCCGGCCCGTCCGTGTCGTCGATCCCCTCGCAGACGGCTTCGATACGGTTGCCGGCGTCCGGGCCCAGAGAAGGAACCGCCCGCGCCAGCGCGCCCCACAGATCCACCGCAGCCGCCCGGGCGCGCATGCCGCCCTCGCTCAACGCCTCCGCACGGTCCCGCAGTGTCTCCACCATGTCTCGATCTCGCTCCCGGTCCAGCATCCTTGCGGCCTCGACGAGCGTCTCTGTCCCCGCCGCCGGGTCCTGGAGCACCGCACGGAGCAAGGGCCTGGCGACATCAGGGCCGTTCAGCGTCGCCAGCGTGCGGGCGGCGGTCAGGAGTCGTGTGCGCGACTCGGGGTCTCGGAGGTTGCCGGGAAATCCCTCCTGGGCGTGATCACTGACCAGCGATTCGGCTGACTCCCCTACGACGGCGGCGACTTCCGGTTCGTCTCGTCCCGCGTAAGCCAGTTCCACCGCCACCTCCGCCAGGTGAACAGCTCTGGCGATCGCCGTGGGCGCCGAACGAGCCAAGCCGCGTGCACGCTCCGCGTACCCCAGCCTGACCAAGAGGGAGGCGCCCCCGTCAGGCACTTCGTACGGTTGCCGGCGCAGGAGGCACCGCACGGCGCTGAGCGGTACGAGGGTCGCCAACGCGGCAGAGGAAAGCTCTTCCGGATCGGCGCCCTTCGGTCCTCCGACTTCCGTTTCGAAGTCGTCCAGTTGGGCGAGTGCGGCATCCGGACCAGCTGTGTGGGCGAGCCGCCGCAATCGGGGTAGGTCGACGACGTACGCGGCGCGTTCGCCGGCATCGGCCAGCAGACGGAGCTGGTGCTCCAAGGGGTACGGAGGCGTACCGTCCGGCCAGCCGGCCGCACGGTATCGCTGCGACCAGGCCAGCAGTTGACGGGTGTACCGCAGGACCCCCTCCTCCCCCAAGGCCTCACGGACTGCGCGGGCAAGAGAGAGGTCGGCCAGGGCATACGTCCGGGACACCGGATCATCGGCCACGAGGGCGCGGCCCGCCGGCCCGTGCACCAAGCGGTCGAAGTGATCCACGGGGAGTCCGGTCAGCTCCGCGAGGTCCGCCGCGCGGAGGCCGCCGCCCGCCACGGCCAGCAGCCCCGCAGTCCGTTCCCCCAACTCGGTTGTGCCTGGCGCTGGTTCGCGGATCAGCCGCACGCCCGCGACGGGTGGAAGGATCCGCAGGTGTCGGCGCCGGCGCAGCGGGTGCCTCACTGGAGGGAGGTCATCGGGGAACCGTCCCCAGCGCCGGAGGGAGACGATGACGCGCATGCCGGATGGCGGGCGTGCGGGCAGGAGAGCGGCGATGCTCGGCGCGTTCTCCGCCCCGGCGCCCGCCCAGGCCACATCGTCGTCAAGTCCGTCGATCACGAGCAGGAGCCTCCGACCGAGGCCGGCGCTCTTCGCGGCCGCCTCGGCGAAGCGCTCACGCCACTCCCGGACGTTTCCCGGAACGGGACTCCCCTGTGCACCGAGGAAGTCATCGATCTGGTGGGCGATTTCTCTCTCGAACTCGGGCCGCGTGTTGGTGCCGTGGTCCGCGGAGACGAAGAAGGTCAGGATGTCTGTGCCCGCAGGAGGCCGTCGGCTGACATAGTCGGCGAGCAGCAGGGTCTTGCCGACGGGGGCGTCGGCGTACCAGCAGAGATAGGACGGCGCCTCGGCCCGGGAGTCCCGGACGAACGAGTTCATCTCCGTACGCTCGCTCGTCCGTCCGCGAACCTCGACGCCAGTGGCCTCCAAGGCCGGCCCATGCAGCCGAACGAAGCGGAGGTCTGGCTCCTTCTCCCGTCGGTTCGCGAGAATCTGGCCATCTCGCGCGCCTCTCGCCTCCTCCTGCGCTGCGCGCAGGACGGCCTCCCACCTCTCGGTCGGGTACGCCAAGGAGCCGGACGCGCCCCGCAGCCTCCCCACGGCGTCCAGGAAGCGACCTGCCAGCGCCCTCGAAGGCACCGTTCTCCCCTGGCACCAGCCCCGCCATGTCGAGGGAGCGATCCCTGACCCCTCGATCGCCTCCGCGAGGAGCGGTCGCCCTACGGCTTCCTCCCCTGCCGTCTTCAGCATGTTGCGCAACTCGTCACGCGCGTCTCTCGACGAAGCCGCCACGGATCCACTCCCGTTCCTGGCCCACTACCCGAAAACGCTGCCGCTCTCGTACTACTTCGGCATGGCTGACCTGCGAGAACCGCGATGCGGAGGTCGGCGCAACTTCACCGCATCTCGCGTCGAAGCGAGTCTGGGTCCACCGCCGCAACAGCCGAACCCGGCTCTCGACAAAAGGATGGACCATGCTCGACCTCCCCCAACTGCTCACGTACGCCGCCGCCTTGAGCGGGGGCGCCGGCCTGCTCTACACCAGCGTCCTGTTCCTCGTGGCCCTCGTCTCCGTCCTGGCTCCCACGCCGGAACGCCGCAAGGACGCGCGGACGACGCTCAGCATCCTCGTGCGCAGGCGGCCTCGTTGAGGCCGGCGCATCGATGGAACTCGGATGCCCAGAGGGCCCTTCAGGGCTCCACGGAGTGCCCCTCTCGCCTGTGTGATCGAGAGATCCCCCACGGCTTGAAGTAATCAGTTAGGTGCACAGCGTCATGTACAAAGTGGCTGCACCGTCCCGCCGGCAGCGGGAATGACCCGTCGGAAGCCCTGAGGGCTCTCTACAGGCCTGTTCCCCACACAGGTGGGGATGTGACCCCCGCGCCCACCCCCAAGCCCTTTGCTCAGGAGGCGGTGACACGCATTGCACGAGAATCGTCCGTCGGACCCTGCCGGGCAGCGTCCCAGCTGGGATCCTCGTTTCAAACCCTGCTTGCCGACCGTCACCCTCGTCGGCGCCACGGCCCATCACTCCCTGTGCGGGGTCCTCGAACAGGCCGACGAACTGGCCGCTCTCGATTGCGCCTCACCGGGCGAGACCGTCGCTGCCATCGAGTATCTCCTCGCCATCTGCTTCGCTTCGGGCACCTGTCCGGCTTCCGACGAGGAGTGGCGTTCCTGGATCCGCGAAGGGACAAGCCTCGCGCCGGCCGGCGCTTGGCTGAGGCAGCAGCCCGCCGATTCCTGGGACCTGTTCCACCCCACAGAACCGCTCGCACAGAACGCGTGCCTCCTTGAGGATCTCCGCGAGAGCGGCACCGGAACCGCTCAGCTGATCATCGAGCATGCCGGCGACTACAACCAGCACTTCGACCACCACCACCTCGAACGCGAGAACCCCCTCCCGGCGGCGCACGCGTTTCTCGCCACGCTCACTCAACACGCCTACGCACCCTACGGACGGGCCCGTATGTCGGGACGGCGGCTCGGTGCCAAGGTCACGAACCTTGCTGCGGGTCGGCTGACGGGACGGATCCGCGTCGTCACCCTGGGGAAGACGCTGGGCGAGACGCTGCGTCTGAACCTGTATCCGCCCGATGGGCCGGGAGAACCTCTCAACACGTCCTGGAACACGCCCGGCTTCGAGCGGCGGAGGTTCGACAGGAAGGCGGAGCCCCGGGCGCCGCGGAGCTCCGCGGACCTGCACAGTTCTCTGGGCCGTTCTGTGCTCCTGCGCCCGGCGCACGGGCCGCACGGTCAGGTCATGGTCGACCGGGTCCTGATCGGGGCCGGTGAGGTACTGGAACTCGACCCGACGCGCCATCTTCAGGACGCCGTGTACAGCGAGACGGCGAGCGGCCTACGGAAACCCCTGTGGGCCTCCCCCAGCAGGGCCCTCTGGCAGCAGGCCCACGCCCTCTACAGCGCCGTCATGGACGACAGCACCGGGATGTACGCGCGGCTGCGGTCGCTGCTCCCGTACGAGCGCACGAGTCCGGGCGCCCCTTACCATCTGTGGGCCGTGGGGCTGCTGGCGAACAAGACGCTGCCGGTCGCCTGGACGCACGGCTCCTACCCCTACGCCCCCGGTATGGCCGCCCACCTCTACCGGGCGTCCCGCCGAGGCTCGGTCATCGCCGAATACATCGCGCTGGTCCTGAAGAAAGCGGCGACCGTAGCCGCCGAAACCGCCTTCCCGGCCATGCGCACCGCGGACGAAAGCGGTCAGGTGGCGCGGCTCGACGCCCGGTATTCCTTCTGGCCCGCTGCCGAAGATCCCTTCGCGGAACTGCTGGACGAAGTGATCGACCGGGGATTCGACGACGAGGACGACCCCGTCTCGGCGCCGTTGACCGCTTACGCACTGGAGCTGACGGGCACGGCCCGCGCCCAGCTGTTCCAGCGCCTCGACACCCTGCCGCCCGGTGACCGCAACAACCGTGCGCGCGCCCGGGCCGTGGGGCTTTTCGAAGAGGCCGTGTCCGGGAAGCGGGCTCCGGCCGAACTCCGAGGGGAGACCTCCGTTGACTGAGCAGAATCCGTCGACCGGAACGGACGGGGAAGAGCCTCTCTTCCCACATGACAGCGCGGCGCTCACTTCCTGGCTCACCACCCTCGTACACAACCGCGAGTACGGGACACTCGCCGAGCTTCGGCGGTCCCGGGTCCGCACCCAGGCTCACATCCGCGCGGGCTGGTTCGGGGGCGACGACCATCGCGATCTCTTCGAGCGGGTGGCGTTCCTGTTCGCGATCTACCACCAGGGACGCGCCACACCCTCGTACGGCCACGGCAGCCTCGGCGCTGCGGCCCGCAGGATCGGGGACGGAGTCGGGCGCGGGCCGGACAACCCCGGCGCCCAGCGGCTTCTGGACCGTGTCGTCAGCAGCCGGCGCGTGCCCTGGCGCCACCTCCAGCACGCGGTCACCCGGCTCCGGTCCTGCGAACAGCCCCCGCCCTCCTGGTCCGGTCTGGCCGAGGACCTCATCAAGTGGAACGACCGCAAGGCGCGCGTCGCTTACCGGTGGTCCGTCGAGTTCCACACCCCGCCGGAAGCGGCCGGTAGGCGTCGGGCGAGCCGATGAGGCGCCCCGCGTACCCGCCATCGATTCGACCGAAGACACGGAAGGGCATCACCTCATGACCGAGTCGTCCCGAAGCCAGTTCCTCTCTCTGCACCTCATCGAGACCCTGGCGGCGGTCCTCCCCGTGCGCGACGAGAACGCGCAGCCCAAGACCCTTGTTTTCGGCGGGGTGGAACGGCACATGATCACCAGCCAGGCCCGCAGGCGTGCGGAACGGGTCCATGCCCGGAACCGGGCCAACGCCGGCCGGGGTGCGCTGAAGGGGCGGAGCATGGGTATCCGTACCCGGGAGTGGGCGCTCCTCGCCGGCCGGGAACTCGAGTCCGCTCACGGGTGGGACCGGGACAGGGCCCTCATCACCGCCCGTGCGGTTCTGGAGGGAACCGGCCTCAAGTTCGGCGACCCGAAGAAGAAGACCGTGGCCAATCTGACCAAGGTGCTCATCTTCGCGCCGTCCGACGCGGGGGCGAAGGTCGCGCAGCACATCGCCGACCGGGCGGCCGAGGTCGAGGAATGGTGCGATGCGTATCTCGACGCCCAGGCCCGCGCCGAGGCGGCGAAGAGGACGCGTCGCGGAGCCGGCAAGAAGGCTGCGACACCGCCGGAGGAAGCGGAGGGGGACACGACGGAAGCAGCCGCGACCGTGGCCGTCGGCCTTCCCCCGTTGCCCAAGGCCACACGCGACGCCGTCCTCCTGGCCCTCGCTCCTCGCGACGCCGTGGACATCGCTCTTTACGGTCGTTTCCTCGCTGAGATTCCCGACTCGCCGAATGTCGACGGCGCCGTCCAGACCGCACACGCCTTCACTGTTCACGAATCGGAACAAATCGAGGATTTCTACGCCGCCGCCGACGACGCGAAACTGGAGCGGAAGCGCAACGCACTCGACTTCCTCGACGCCGCAGACGACGCGGGCGCGGGCATGACGGGTTATCAGTCCCTCATCTCTGGCACCTTCTACCGGCACGCTGTCCTCGACCGGACACAGCTCCGCACCAATCTGCGAGCAGCCGGCATGGACGAAGCCGAGACCGAGGAGGTCGCCCGCGAGGCCGAGAAGGAGTTCGTGAACTCCTTCATCGAAGCCTTTCCGGAAGCAAAGAAGAACTCCACTGCGTCCACCGGTTCACTCCCTGCGCTCATCCTCGCGTTCGAGGGTGAACGTCCCTACAACTACGCGTCCGCCTTCCAGAAGCCGGTCGACGAGACGCCCTTGTCCGAGGGCGGGGAAGGGCCGGCGGGTCCGGCCGCCGTCCGCAGGCTGCTGCGTCACCACACCTTCGTCAGCCGCCGCCGCGACGATCTGCGTGCCGCGCACGTGCTCACGTACGACCCCGAGATCGACCTGCTCCTGGGAGAACTGGGACTGCCGGAGTCGGTGTCCGTGGTGGAGCGGGCGGAGGACCTCGTCCTGTGACCGTCGCCACCGACACGCACGTCCTGCTCGTCCGGCTGGCCGGCCCCCTGCAGTCCTGGGGTATCACCGGCAGGTTCGCCCGCCGCGACACTCATAGCCGTCCCACGAAATCTGGTGTGATCGGCCTGTGCGCCGCTGCCCTCGGGCTGCCCCGGGAAGAGCCCCTCGGAGGGCTGGCCGAGGCGCTCTTCGGAGTGCGGGCCGATCGGCCCGGCACGCCGCTTCGCGACTACCAGACCGTCGGCGGCGGACGGTACCCCCTGCGCCCCCGTGATCTCATCACCGACCACCAGCGAGCCGCCAAGGCGACTCCCGCCCTGCTACCGGACCCGCCACAGCCCGGTCCGTTCGGCCGCGAGGAACTGGCAGCGTGGTACGGCTCGCCGAAGTACGTCACCACCGATCCGGAGTCGGGGAACCTCGTTTCCAAAGAGGTGCGCCGTCACAGTCTGATCACCGAGCGCTGGTACCTCGCTGACGCCGCGTTCCTCGTGGGCCTCGAGTATCCGGACCAGGCCCTCCTGAGCCGCGTCGCCCACGCCTTGGAGCACCCGAAACACCTTCTCTGGCTCGGCCGGAAAGCCTGTCCTCCTTCGGGGGACCTCGCCCTCGGCATCGTTCCCGGCCCTCTCAAGAAGGCGTTCGAGACGCATGCGCTGCTTCCCGACGCCGTCGGCCACGAAGGCGAGCCGCAGGCCGGCGTGGCGCGCGGGCGCCCGTGGGCCTGGATCGAAGCCCCTCAGCCGATTCCCGGTGTCGGCCCCCTGTCCGACCAGCCCGTGTGTTTCGGATCGGACGGAAGTACCCACAGCCTCCGCTGGGAGACCCGTCACCGCATCACCATCGCCGCACAAGCCCGTGGATGGGACATCATCCTGTGAACACGACCACCACCGCGTCGAACATGCCCTCGGGGGGCCGGGCCGCCAGGTTCGTCGTCGCGCAGACCCTGCTGACCCTGGATTCCCGGCACCCCTTCGTCGGCAAAATGCTCATCGACGCGCAGGACATGCACCGGACCGTCATGAGCGGCTTCCTCGGCTGGCTGGAGGACGGCGCCCAGAGCCCGCGATCCCAGATGGGCATCCTGTCGACCTGGACCGTCGACCTCCGCCAGGCGCGGCTCAACCTGGTGGTCCAGTCGTCACTTGCCGCCGACTGGAGCAACATCCCCTTCGCCGCCCTGGCCGAAAAGCCGGAGCCCCTCACCGTCGACCGCACCTTCCGGGCCGGTGACCAGGTCGCCTTCCGCACAGTGGTCAATCCTGTGCGGGCCGTTCCGCCCCCGGCCGGCTCTCCACCGAAGAGCCGCAGCGCCCGCGTCCCTCACACCCGCCCCGAGCACGTGAAGGGGTGGTTCGCACGCCGACTCCAGCCGTTCGGCGAACCCGCGGTCGCACCGGATGGTGTGACCCGCATCGGAGCGGACACCGACACCGACCGGATCGCCGTTCGCATGCTTCCGGTCGCCTCCAGCACTGCATCGCACAAGGGCCTGCGTATCGCCCGTGCGGAGATCAAGGGCACGCTCACGGTCACCGACCCCAAGAGCTTCGTCGCGGCCCTCGCTCAGGGCATCGGCCACGCGCGCGCGTACAGCTGCGGGCTGATCCTCGTACGCTGAGTCACTCAAGGGAGGCCGAAAGCCGACCCGATCGGGGACCACCGAGAATATTTCCGTGTCCATGCCCGTCGCGTTGGTCAGTGAGATCCGTTCCCGAACCGGCCGCCGCGGCCTGTCCAGCTACATCACCGAAGCTGTCAGGCATCAGCTCGCCATGGACGGGCTCGCCCACGCCAGTGATGCAGAACGGGGTACTGCGTGAAGGAGCAGTCGGCCCGCTCGCTGGTGCTCGACTCTTCAGGACGCAGGCAGGCTGCACGGGCGCGGGTACGCGATCGGCGCCCTCGTCGCCGCGCTCGCGCTCCGTGTCCCGGTCCCCGTGATCGTCCTGACGTCCGACCGTGACGACTGGTCGAAGCTCTGCGGAAACCACGTGACCGTCAGAGAGGTATGAACACCTGAGCTGTCCGATGCGCCCCCGCGCCCCCTCCCTGCCGACCCCCGGCAACGAGTTGTGACAGGACGGTGCCAGTTCTCCTCTTCGCATCCGGGCGCCCCCCGCCGCACACTTGACCAAGGACAGCTGTTGCCGCCGGAGGGGGACGGGACATGCGGGACAGTCATCGGGTCGAGGCCGAGCGGTTGGTGGTTCGGGCTGTTGAGGAGGAGGTGCGGCGGTCCGGGGGGCGTACGGACGGGAAGGTGCTGCTGGGGAGGGCGCGGGGCGCGCTGGATGCCATGGCGGAGACCGCCGGCGCCGAGTACGAGGCGTACACACGGGCGTTGAGCGAGGCCGAGGCGGCGAACGTGAGCTTCGGGAAGCGGTACGCCGAGGAGGGCGGCCGAACTCCGTTGCTGATCGCGGGTGTTGCCGCGGTGACGACGACGGTGGCCGACCTGGTGCTCGGCACGGGCACGGGTACGGCGTTCGGCGCGGGCCTCACGGTCGGGGTCGTGGGCGCCGCGGCGACGGTCGTGAAGGTGGCCGGCACGCATCTGCCGGCCGCGAGCCGCCGGGCCGGTGCGGCCGGACAGCCGGGCGGGGCCGAGCAGTTGAGGCTCCAGTGGCTGACGGCGCTGGAGGTGCGGGGCATCCGCCCGTTCCTCGACCAGCAGCGGGTGCTGAGCGCGTCGACGGGCCCGAAGGCGACGGGGCCGCAGCTGAAGGGCACCGACAAGAGCGCAGCGGCGCGCGGCCGTACGCTGCTTGAGCAGTCGTACGCCCAACTGCCGGAATCGTCCGGGGTGTTCGCGGGGCGGCGGCAGGAGCTGGCGAAGATCAGGCAGTGGGTGCAGGCGGGCCGGGCGTCGACGCGGACGCGCCCGACGGTGGTGGTGCTGCACGGCGAACCCGGCAGCGGGCGTACGGCGCTCGCGGTGCGCGCGGCGCACGATCTGCGCGACCAGTTCCGGGGCGCCTGCGTCGTGGACCTGCGCGGCGGTTCGGACGAGGGCCCGCTGTCGACGCGGGACGCGCTGCTGCACCTGCTGAACCGGCTGGGCGCGCCGCGCGAGCAACTCCTGTTCCGGGAACGGTCGTCGGCGGACCAGCAGGTGAAACGGCTGAGCGAGCTGTACTACCAGCACCTGACGAAGCTCCCGGTCACGGTCGTCCTGGACGACGCCTCCGACCCGGCGCAGGTCCGCACGCTGATCCCGGAGCGCTCGGACAGCCTGGTCCTGGTGACGTCCCGGGGCCCGCTCCCGCTGCCCGCCGAACTCGGCGCGTGGGTCCACGAGTTGCCGGTACGCCCGCTGGAGGCGGCCGGCGCGGAGGAGCTGCTGGCCGCCGCCGCGCAGGACAGCACGGGCCCCTACGACGCGGAGTCCACCGACCGGGTCCTGGACCTGTGCGGCGGGCTCCCGCTGGCGCTGCGCATCGCCGGTTCCGCGCTGGGCCCGCGCTCACCGCGCGCACTCGCCACGGAACTGGGCGCGTACGGCCCCGTACAGCCCACCGACCGTGTCCTGTGGCTGCGTTACACCGACCAGCCCGAGCAGACCCGGCGGCTGCTGCGCCGGCTCGCGCTCGCCGGGCGGGCCTCGCTGGGGGCCGCCGCCGCTGCCGCGCTGCTCGCCACCGACCGGACCGAAGCGGCCCGGCTGCTGGGCGAGTTGGCGCGTGCCGGGCTGATCGACCGGGTGCGCGGGGACCGGTTCCGGCTGCACGACGTGGTGCGCGCGTTCGCCGCCGCCCGGTTGCAGGACGAGGAGGAGACGAGTGAACTCGTCGCCGCCCAGGAGCGGTTGATCGTCAGCTACTCCGAACTCGCCGACTCCGTGCTGCGGTTGGTCGACGGCAACATGTCGACGCGGTCCGACCGGTTCAGCCCGCACGGATTCACGTCCCTGGACGAGGCGTTGCGGTGGCTCGACGACGAGTCCAGCTTCATCACCGCGACGCTGCGGCATGCCGAGGGCGTCGACCAGGCCGCCGTACTCAGTCTGCTGGGCGCGCTGTGCGACTACTGCCTGCTGCGCGGCGACCTCTACCGGCTCGGTGAGATCAGCGAGTTGGCGCAGTCCATCGACCGGGGGCTGCTCGTGCGGTCCGTGCAGTGGCGTACCGGGATCGCCGCGCGGCAGCTCGGTGAGCTGGACAAGGCGCGCACGACGCTGACGTCCGTCGTCGACCTGTATCTCCAGTCGCATCACGACGCCGGGGCCGCGCGGGCGCTGTGCTCGCTCGGGATCACCCTGCATCACCAGGGGAACCTGGTCGAGGCCGCCGTGAAGCTGCGCGAGGCTCTCGACCTGCAACAGGCACCGGAGTTGGCGACCGACCGGGCGTGGTCGATGCATGCGCTGGCCGCCGTCGAGCGGGACCGGGCGCGGTTGTCCGAGGCGCTGGAGCTGCTCACCGAGTCGCTCGTCCTGCACCGGCGGGGCGGGTCCGTGCACGGGGAGGCGTGGGCGCACTACCAGTTGGGCCAGCTGAACCTGCGGCGCGGTGAACTCGACGGAGCCTTCTCGGAGTTGAACCGGGCGCTCGAACTGTACGGGCGTACCCGTGACGCCCGCGGCGAGGCGTGGGCGTTGACGCAGCTCGCGCGGACGCGGCTCATCGCCGGGGACGCGGCGCTCGCGGCCGAGGATCTGCGGGCCGCCGCCGCGCGGCACCGGGAGAACGAGGACGCCCGCGGGGAGGCGTGGACCGTCTACTACCTGGGTCTCGCCCTGGAGGAGACCGGTCAACTCGACCGTTCGGTACGCGAGTTGGAGCGCTCCCGGACCATGTTCTCCCGGATGCGCGACGTCTACGGCCTCGCCTGCGCCCGCCACCAGTCCGCCCGCGTCACCCGCGATCAGCGGGCCGCGCAGACCGGATCCCTGCGCAACTCCGGGTTCGCCCGGCAGTTGCTGGTGGACGCGCGCGCCGACTTCCAGCGGATCGGGGTCGCGCACGGGGAGGCGTGGACGTGCCTCGAACTCGCCGTCGTCGACGCGGGCAACGCGCGTACGGCGCAGGCGCTTTCGCTGTGCGACGAGGCGATCGCCCTCTTCGCGTCGTACGGCGACCGGCGGGGCGAGGACTGGGCGCGCTTCCTGCGCTGCACGCTGCTGCCGTACGCCTCTCCCGGCGGGGTCGAGGTCGGGACCGCCGTCGCGCAGGAGGAGCTCCTCCAACTCGGCCGCGAGACCCACGACTTGCGGGACGAGAAGCTGGGTGACTTCGTCGACGCGTTCGGGTTGGTGCTGGAGCGGGGGGTGAACCTGGAGGCGGGCTGGCAGGCTTGGCGGCTGCGGATGGTGCCGGGGAGGCATGCGCGGGAAGTTATGGGGGTGGCGGTGTCTGCCGGGGCGGCTTAGG
>NZ_LIRL01000328.1 GCF_001419795.1 Streptomyces niveiscabiei | reverse complement strand
GTGCGGGATCAGGCCGCCGTCGGGGGTGGGTTCGAGGTCGAGGGCGCCGCGTATCAGGTCGGCGGTGACGGGGGTTTCGTACTGCGGCACGGTCAACCTTCTTCGCTGGGGGGTCAGTTGGGGTGGTGCGGCGGCGGCGAGGTCAACAGCCGCTGCCGGTTGACGCCGGTCACCTTCGCCGGGCGGTTGGTCGTCGGCCGGGGCGGTGCGGCGACCGCGCTCAACCGCCCTCGCCGCTCGGCCAGTTGCGCAGCAGCGCGTCCAGGCCGTCGAGGATGCGGAGCCAACTCGTCTGCCCGTCCGGCATGCTGTGGGCGAATCCGCCGGCCTCCTCCAGGCTGACGTACCCGTGCACGACGCTGCCGATGAGGCGCACGGCGTGGGTCTCGTCGGGTTCCGTGAGGGCGTAGCCGCGCAGGATCGCGCGGGTCATCCGGGAGTGTCGGACGCCGGCGCTCGCGGCGGCCGTCTCCGGGTCGAGGCGGAAGCGGGCGGCGGTGTAGCGGCCGGGGTGGGCGCGGGCGTAGTCGCGGTACACGTTCGCGAACGCGACGAGCGCGTCCTTGCCGGAGCGGCCCGCGAGGGCGTCGGCGGCGCGGTCGGCGAGGTCCGCGCCCGCGAGGATCAGCCGGTCGGGGGTGAGTCCCGCGCGCGCCATCGTCGTACCCCTTCGCCGGCCGTCAGAATGCCTGAAGGGATTATGTGATTACCTAAAGCCTTTAGGCAAGTGACGAAGGGGACCCTCGTACTGCGAGGGAACATGGGCGTGAGGGTGGCACGCCCATGCCGTGCGTGCGGTTGGCGTCAGTCGACGCTGGGGAGGATGTGCGGCTCGGCCAGGTCGTCCTCGTACCCCGCGAGGCGGATGGGGGCGGAGCGCGCCCACACGTCGAGGCTGCCGAGTTCTCCGGGCCGGCGGCCCGAGCGCTCCGCGCGTTCCTTCGGGCGCTGCTCATGATTCGTCTTCTCCGGTGTCACCGCGCACTCCTTATGTGTCGGGTCACCCTCGGGTCGTGCCTGCCATTCTGCGCTCCGGCGTCTGACGCACCCTCGGGTCTTTCTCGAATGCAGCTCGGACGCGGTGGCGCCGGCAACTCCTGGGAGAGCGGGCCGTGATGGGCCGGCCCGTTCCACGGCGGGCGATGGGCTCGGGTGGGATCCCTGTACTGCTGCCCGCCGAGCCCTAGGGTAACCAAATGAGCGGGGGTCCGCTCGATAGCGCTGAAAATTTGGCGTAACGATGGGACGTCACTCCGATGTCATCCCTTGTCGGTTGACGCCGGGAGGCTCCGCGCAGTTCACCCGTTCGGCGTACCCCACAGGTATCGCCGCGCAGTTCAGGTGCCGTTGGCTCGGGCGCAAGGTCGCCATGGTGTGCTGGCTCGCGCACCGGCTGTCTCGCGGGAGGACCGACGGATGGAGCTGCGCGGCGTGGAGGAGCTCATGGATCTGCTGTACGCCTGCAAAGGGGTACGGGAGGTCAGAGGCCCCCGGAACACCGGCGTCGACCTGCACGACCACGCCCTGCGGACCGCCGCGCTGCTGCGCCGCAGCCGCCCCGCCGACAAGGAGCTCCAGCTCACGGGGCTCGTCCAGCCGGTCGGCCGCCTCCTGTGCCCCGCCGACCCCGCACACCGAGCCGCCCGCGCCGCCGACGCCGTACGCCCCCTGCTCGGCCCGCGTGTCGCCGGGCTCCTGCGCCACCACCCCTGGACCGGGCACCCCGCCGACGACGACCTCGCACGCCTCTCGCACGCCGCCGAGGAGGCGCGTTCCGCCGGGTTCGACGCGGGGGTGCTGGAGGACTGGCGGACGGTGCTGCACCTCGTCGCGGGACGCAACTCGCCGCTGGGGGCGGTGGATTGAGGGCACGGGCCGGCGCCGGGCTCAACTCGCCGTCGAGAGCGGCGACTTGAGGGTGCCGCGCCGACGCGGGTCCGGAATGTTCCCGCAACCTCCCCAACTCTCCTTCAGACACTGTCGATTGACGGTTCGTCATGAGACGGTACGGCGATGGCCTCCTCCCCCTCCCCCGGCCGAGTAGCGCTTGTCACCGGTGCCACCCGAGGCATCGGCCTCGCCGTCGCCCGCGCGCTCGCCGCGTCCGGCACGAGAGTCTGTGTCACCGCCCGCGACCCCGCCGAGGTCCGCCGCACCGCCGAGGCCCTCGACGGGATCGGCCTCCCCGGCGACCTCGCCGACCCCAGCCTGCCCACGCGGCTGGTCTCCCTGGCCCTGCACGAGTACGGCCGCCTCGACGTCCTGGTCAACAACGCCGCCACCAACCAGCCCCTCGGCCCCCTCATGAACGCCGACCCCGCGCAGTGGGCCCGCGCCTTCGCCGTCAACGTCGAGGCACCCCTGCGGCTCACGCAGTGCGCCTGGCGGGGGTGGATGCGCGAGCACGGCGGCACGGTCGTCAACATCTGCACGGAGGGCGCGACCCACGTCGGGGCCGGCGTCGGGGCGTACAGCGTCAGCAAGGCGGCACTCCTGCGGCTGACCCAGCAACTGGCGGGCGAACTGGGGCCGGGGGTCCGGGTGAACTCCGTCTCCCCCGGGCTGACCCGCACCGAGATGGCCCGGTTCGCCTGGGAGAAGGGCACCGCGCACACGCTCCCGCTCGGCCGCTTCGGGGAGCCCGAGGACGTCGCGAAGGCGGTGATGTGGCTGGTGTCGGAGGAGGCGGACTGGGTCACGGGGGCGGATCTGGTGGTGGACGGGGGGACGCGGGTACGGAGGGCGCGGACACCCTGACCTGCGCGAGGCGTGGACGACTCCGGCAACTCCGGCAACTCCGGGGCGCCGTACGGCCGTAGCGCGTCCGGCGGCGCCGGGGTCTTCGGCCGAAGCCCGTCTACCCTCCCCCACCCCGGCCCGGCACACTGAGGGCGCCGTGGCACGCCCGCCGTCCAGGGAGCCCCCGTGATCCGAGCGCAGCGTTTCGCCGTCCGACGTACGTGGTTGCTCGCCTCCGCGCTGAGCCTGTGCGCGGTGACCGGGCTCGGGGTGTCGGACGCCACCGCCGTGCCCGGCACAACCGCCGTACCCGGCACCGCCGCCGCTCCCCTCGCCCGTGCCGCCTCCGCCGTCGAGGCCCTCGGCGTGGCCGGTACCGCCTGGGGCGCCGACGGCCGTACCGGGCGGCTCCGGGTCCTCGCCGACTCCACGGTCACCGCCCCGGACCTGGCCCGGATCCAGCGGGCCGCCGGGCGTTCCGCGAGCGTCGAGCGGCTCGGCGGGCCGCTGCGGACGCTCCTGTCCGGCGGCGACGGCGTCTATACGGCCGGTTGGCGCTGCTCGGTGGGCGTCAACGTGCAGGCGGGGTCGGCGTACTACTTCGTCACCGCGGGCCACTGCACCGGCGGCACATCCACCTGGTACACCGACGCCGCCGGGACCACGGTGGCCGGCGCGACCGCCGGGACCCGGTTCCCCGTCGACGACTTCGGCATCGTCCGCTACACGAACCCGGCCGTCCCCCGCCCCGGCACCGTCGGGGCCGTCGACGTGACCGGCGCCGCGACCGCCTTCCCCGGCCAGAGCGTCTGCCACCGGGGAGCCGTCGGCGGCGTGCGCTGCGGCCGGGTCACCGGGCTGAACGCGAGCGTCAACTACGGCGGCGGCGACGTCGTGTCCGGCCTGATCCAGACGAACATCTGCGCCGAGCCCGGCGACAGCGGCGGCCCGCTGTACGCCGGTGACAAGGTTCTCGGCGTCATCTCCGGGGGCTCGGGGAACTGCGCGTCGGGAGGGACGACGTACTACCAGCCGATCCAGGAGGCGCTGAACGCGTACGGGGTGTCGGTGTACTGAGGGTCCGTCAGCCTCTGCGGATCGCCCCCAGCGGGGTGTCGATGTGCTGACGATCCGTCAGCCCCTGCGGACCGCCCCCAGCTGGGCCCTGTGCAGGTCGGGTGCCGTGAACCGTTGCGCGACCGCGCGCAGGACCCGGGCCATGGCCTGGGCGGGCGGTGTGGCCGGGCGGGCCCTGGCGCGGGCGAGGAGGATGCGGCGGGTCGGCGCCGGGACGTCGGCCGCGAGCGGCAGGAGCCGTACGTCGCTGCGGCGGCTGGTGAGCGCGAGGCGGGGGGCGAGGGCGATGCCGAGGCCGGCGGCGACCATCGCCTGGGCCTCCTGGTAGTCGTGCGAGGAGTAGGCGATGCGCGGCTCGAACCCGGCGCGGCGGCAGCTGCGGCGCAGGACGTCGGCGACGGGGTGGTTGTCGGCGCGGATGATCCACTCCTGCTCGGCGAGGTCGGCGAGGCGTACGGAGGCGTGGCCGCGCAGGGCGGAGTCGGCGGGGACGACCAGCACCGTCGGGTCGTCCAGCAGGTGGGTGAGGGCGAGCGCCGGGTCGTCGAGGCGGTTCCACTCGTAGTCCCACAGCAGGCCCTGTTCGACCTCGCCGGTGTGCAGCATCTCCCGGAGTTCCGCGAGGACCCCGGCCCGCACCTCGATGCGGATACCGGCGTGGCGGCGCCGGAAGCGGGTGAGGGCCAGCGGCAGCAGGGACGCGCTCGCGGTGGGGAACGAACCGAGCCGCAGGGTGCCCTGGTCGAGGGCGGTGAAGGAGTCCAGGTCGGCCTGGGCGGCGCGCAGTTCGCGGCGGATGGCCCGGCCGCGCTCGGCGAGGGCCGCGCCCGCCGGGGTGGGCCGGATCCCGCGCGGCAGCCGCTCGACGAGGGGCTGCCCGGCCTCCTGCTCCAGCAGCGACATCTGCTGGGAGGCGGCGGACGTCGTCATGCCGAGGGCCTCGGCGGCGGCGGTGAGCGAACCGCGCTCGGCGGCCTCGGCGAGGAGCAGCAGGCGGCGCACGTTGAGCATGCCGCCGACTTTAGCTCGGCTAAACCCTGGTGAAGCGAACTGCGATTGTTCCGAAGTCGTCCCTCTGCGAAGGTCTCCGCAATCGCCGAGCGGTTCACCGGCAGGTAACACGGCCGTAACCGCCGCCGCGACCCCCTTCCCTCCCTCCGCTGCTTCAGGAAGAGTCCCCGACGTGCACATTCCCGCGACCCTGGTGCGTGGCGGCACGAGCAAGTGCTGGCTGTTCAACCAGGTCGACGTCCCCGCCGACCGCGCCGACCTCGAACGGCTGCTGGTCTCCGCGTACGGCGCCACCGACCCCGTCGAGCTGGACGGGGTGGGCGGGGCGACCCCCACCACCTCGAAGGCCGCCGTGGTCGGCGCCTCCCCCGAGCCCGGCGTCGACGTCGACTACCTGTTCGCGCAGGTCGGTATCGGGACGGGCACGGTCGAGTGGACGAGCAACTGCGGCAACTGCGCGACCGGCGTCGCCCTGTACGCGGTGAGCAAGGGGCTGGTTCCGGTCACCGGCGACCGGACGCGCGTGGTGATGCGCAACACCAACACGGGCGCGGTGCTCGAAGGGCTCGTCGACACCTCCGGGGGCGTCGTGCACCACTTCGGCCGCCAGACGGTGCCCGGCACCCGGGCCGGCGGGGTCGCGGTCGGCCTCACCTTCCGCGATCCGGCGGATGCGCTGCTGCCCACCGGGCAGGCCGTGCAGGACCTGCGGGTCGGCGGCGAGCCGGTGCGCGTGAGCATGGTGTCGGCGGGCGCGCCGGTCGTCCTCGTCGACGCCGTACGGGCCGGGCGTACCGGCGCCGAGTCGCTCGGGCAGGTGAGCGCGGACGTGCCCTGGCTGCGGGCCGTCCGGCATGCCGCCGCGCCGCTGATGGGGCTGCTCGCGCCGGGCGCGGAGCCCGGTGACGCGGTGCCCAAGGCGGGGCTGGTCGGGCCGCCGGTGCCGTACACGACGACCCTCGGGGACGCGGTCGGTGCCGGGGAGTACGACGTGTCGGTGCGGATGCTCAGCATGAACGCGCCGCACCCCGCGATCGGGCTGACCTCCGCCGTGGCCGTCGCCGCGGCCGGGCTGCTCGCCGGGTCCGTGGTCTCCGAGGTCACCGGGGGGCCGGTCGCCGAGTGGCTGCGGATCGGCACGCCCGCCGGCGTCGTCGCGGTGCGCTGCGCCGACGTACAAGGCGGCGTGCCGCGCCGGATCACCGTGCAGCGGGCAGCCCGGCTGCTCGCCGACGCGCGGATCTACGTACCCGCCCGGGCCGCCTGAGCCGCGCCGGACGTCATCTCGCTCGGGCCGGTCCCCAGCCGCCCGTACCGCGACACCCGCATGTCCCGTTCCCCACCGCATCAAGGACAAAGATGTCTGCTGAAGTGATCTCCATAGGAGCCCTGCTGGTGATGTTCGTGGTCGGCACCGTGCTGCCGATCAACCTGGGCATCCTCGCCTTCGTCGCCACCTTCACGGTCGGGACGGCCTCGCTCGGCCTCACCGAGGACGAGATCTTCGACGGGTTCCCGGCGAAGCTCTTCGTCACCATCGTCGGTGTCACCTACCTGTTCTCCGTCGCCCGCCGCAACGGCACCATCGACTGGCTCGTCGCGGCCGGTGTACGGCTGGTGCGCGGCAAGGTGCAGCTGATCCCCTGGGTGCTGTTCCTGGTGGCGGCGCTGCTGACGGCGTTCGGGACGTTCACCCCGGCCGCGGTCGCCATCCTCGCGCCGATCGGCATGAACTTCGCCCACCGCTACCGGCTCAACCCGCTCGTCGTCGGGATGATGGTGATCAGCGGCGGGCACGCGGGCGCGTTCTCCCCGCTGGCCGTCTCCGGCGCGCTGGTCCTCGGCCTCGTCGACAAGACCGAACTGCACGTGTCCGCCGTGACGTTGTTCGGCGCGAGCTTCGCCATCAACCTGGTGCTCGCCGTCCTCACCTACGTGCTGCTGGCGGGACGCCCGGCGCCGCTGCTCGAAGGGGACGCGGAGCACGCCGGTGACGAGGATCTCGACGTCTCCGCCAGACCCGACTGGCGGCAGTGGCTCACCCTCGCCTCGCTGGCGGGCCTCGTCATCGGCGCGCTCGGCTTCCACCTGGAGATCGGCTTCCTCGCGCTGGCCGCCGGCACGCTGCTCGCCCTCGTGGACATGAAGCGGCAGGAGAAGGCCGTGGACGGGGTCAGCTGGTCCACCCTGCTGCTGGTCGCGGGCATGATGACGTACATCGCGATGCTGGAGAAGGCCGGCGTGATCGACAACATCTCCGAGCACGCCGCGAATCTGGGGGCCCCGCTCCTCGTCGCCCTGCTGCTCTGCTTCACCGTCGCCGTCACCTCCGCGTTCGCCTCCTCCACGGCGATCCTCACCGCGATCATCCCCATCGCCGTGCCGCTCCTGCTCTCCAGCCACCTCAGCCCCGCCGGCCTCATCGCCGCGCTCGCCGTCTCCACGACGATCGTCGACACGTCGCCCTTCTCCACCAACGGGGCGCTGGTGCTGAGCAACGCGCGCGGCGTGGACCCCCGGCGCTTCTACCGGCAGGTCATCGGGTACACGGGCGCGATCGTCGCCGTGGGGCCGGTCGTCGCGTGGGGGGCGCTGGTGCTGCCCTGGTCGTAGGGCGGGGCTTGGGGCGTCAGATTCAGGACTCCGGGCCTCGGGGCTTCAGGCCAGGAGTTCCGCGAGCCGGGCCATCTCTGCGGGCGGGTCGATCACCGGCTGGATCAAGAGGTCGGTGACGCCCGCCCGTTCCAGTTCGGTGATACGGGTGCGGAGGTCGTCGCGGGTGCCGACGAGGGCCAGCGTGTTCATCAGCTCCGGCAGGACCAGGTCCCGGTCCTGCGGGGCGATGCGGCCGAGGTAGTTGGGGTACAGCTTGGTGTACCGGTCCGGGGCGGTGGCGGTGGTGCCTCGCCGGTCGAGGAGTTTCCGTACGGCCTCGCGTACGTCGGGGCCGAGGTGGTCCGCGACGCCGGGTGTGTCGGCGGCGAAGTCCAGCAGCGACAGGACGAGGTGACCGGTCGCGTCCCGTGCCGCGTCGCTGTCGGGGGCCTCGCCGTCGCGCAGGACGTGCAGCGCGGTGACGGCGTACGCGTGGGGGTCGTCCGGCGTGGGACGCGCTGCCTGGCGGGCCTCGTGCAGGGCGCGCCAGCCGGCGGGGTCGAGCAGCCCGAAGGAGATCAGCCCCGCGCCCCGGCGCCCCGCGACGGCGGCGGCCTTCGGGCCGTGCAGCGCGGCGACGACGAACTCGACCGGATCGACGGCGTTCACCTGCCGCCCGGCATGCAGGAACCGGACCTCACGGACCCGGTCGCCCTCCCGGTACGCGGCCGGGCGCCCCGCGCACAACTCCTGGAGGGCGGCGGTGAACTCCTCCAGCGCTGCCGCGGTGGTGGGGCGCATCCCCAGCGTCCGCCGGGCCGTGTTCCCCGTACCGACCCCGCAGACGATCCGCCCCGGCGCGAGCGCGTTGAGACTGGCGAACGCACTCGCCGCGGCCGGCGCCGACCGCAGGGCCGGCGAGGTCACCCCGACACCGAGCCGGATCCGCCGGGTGGCCTTCGCACACAGCGCCAGGGCGACGAAAGGGTCCCCCTGCACCATCGGAGTGTCGTTCACCCAGAAACTGTGCAGCCCCAACTCCTCGGCCCGCACGGCAAGTTCCTCCACACCGGGCTGAGCCGCGACCACCACACCTGCACGCACCGAACCTCCAGGGCACGGGAACCGAGCCGGACACACCCATCCTGTCAGCCCGGCCGGTCCCCTACTTCCCGAACCCCGCCGTCATCCCCCCGATGAGCTGGCGGCGTCCCACCACGTACAGGGCGAGGATCGGCAGCGTGGAGAGGACCACGGCGGCCAGAACGGCGGGGACGTTGATGGTGAACTCGCCCTGGAAGCTCCAGACGAAGAGGGGGAGGACGCGTTTGTCGGGGCTCTGCGTGAGGATCAGCGGGAAGAGGAAGCCGTTCCAGACGTTGAGCGCGTCGTAGATGGTGACCGTGATGAGGGCGGGGCGGGACAGCGGCAGGGCGAGGCTCCAGAGCATGCGCCAGTGCCCGGCGCCGTCGGCGCGCATCGACTCGTACAGCTCGCCGGGGATGTCCCGGAGGAAGTTGACGAGGATGACGACCGTGAGGGGGATCGCGAAGGCGGCCGAGGGGAGGGCTATCGCGGGCAGGGTGTCGTACATGTTCGCCTTGGCGATCAGGTAGTACACGGGGATGATCGTCGCCTGGAGGGGGATCGCGAGGCCGAGGAGGAAGACGCTGAAGGCCCAGCGCAGGGCGCGCCCGGTGCCTCGGACGACGGCGTAGGCGGCGAGGAAGGACACGGACAGGGTGAGCGCGGTGGCGCCGGCCGTGACCAGGACGCTGTTGAGGAGGTAGTGGGTGAAGCCGTTGTCGAGGACCTGGCGGTAGTTGTCCAGGGTCGGGTCCGTCGGGAGGGCGAGGGGGTTGGCGTCGAAGAAGCCCTCGCGGGTGCGGAGGCTGGTGACGACGACCCAGTAGACGGGGACGAGGACGACGGCCAGCCAGAGCAGGCCGCCCAGGGCGCCGAGCGGGTTGGTGCGGCGCAGCCGGGTCAGGCGGCCCGGTGACGGCACGTCGGAGGTCTTCGGGAGGGTCGGGGCGTCGGCGAGGACGGACATCACACACCTGCCTGCTGGCTGCGCATCCGGCTGAACCCGGAGAAGCGGACGAGGGCGAGGGAGAGGAGGAGGCCGGCCGCGACGAGGACGACGGACACGGCGCTGGCGAGGCCCATGTCGTTGCTCTGGAAGCCGGTGATGTACATGTCGAGCGGGAGGAGCCGGGTCGCGTAGCCGGGGCCGCCTCCGGTGAGGACGAAGACCAGGTCGAAGTAGGTGAGCGAGCCGACCGTCATCAGCGTCGACGACGTGACGATGGTGTAGCGCAGCTGGGGCAGGGTGATGTGCCAGAACTGCTTGAAGCGGCCGGCTCCGTCGATCGAGGCGGCCTCGTACAGCGAGGCGGGGATCTGGCGGGCCCCGGCCTGGTAGAGCAGCGTGTGGAACGGCACGAACTGCCAGCTGATCGCGAACACCACGGCGTAGAAGGCCAGGTCGGGGTCGCCGAGCCAGTTCTGGTCGAGCAGCGACAGGCCGAGGGAGGCGCCGAGGCCGAAGTTGGGGTCGAGGAGGTTCTTGAAGACGACGGCGACGGCGGCCGTGGAGATGAGCATGGGGACGAAGTAGAAGACCGCGAGCAGGGCCCGGTAGCGCTGTTTCCCGGCGACGAACACCCCGAGCAGGAGGCTGACCGGCGTCTGCACGGCCCAGCTGATCACCATCATCTTCAGCGTGAGCCACAGTGCGTGGCGGGTGACGTCGCTGGTGAGGGCGGTGCGCCAGTTGTCGAGGCCGGTCCACTCGGGGGTGCCGAGGCCGTTCCAGCGGGTGAAGCTGAGGTAGACGACGATCGCCATCGGCGCGAGGGCGAAGAGCGCGAAGAGCAGCAGGGCGGGGAGCGCCATCAGGAACGGCGGGCCTCCGCCCTGCCGGGTGTTCGCGGACACTTTCGCGGTGCTCACTTCACCGCCGCCTTGTCCATCTCGGCGCAGAACGTCCGCGGGTCGAGCTGGCCGAGGAAGAGCTGGTCGAGGCGGGTGAGGAGTTCGTTGCCGAGTTCCGGGGACAGGGCCTGGTCCCAGGAGAGCTGGAAGTTCTTCGCGTCGCGGGTGAGGTGGTAGACGTACGACACCCAGTCCGCGTTGTCGGCGGTCTTGAGTTTGGCGTCGAGGTCCTTGACGGGCGGGACGTCGCCGTTCTTGAGGAGGTTGTCGACGTAGGTGTCGTTGTAGACGCCGTCCTTGAGGTAGGCGACGGCGGTCTTCTTCTCCTCGGCGCCGGCCTGCGCGGACACCGAGAAGAAGTTGGCCGGGTTGCCGACGACGTTCGTGGCGTCGCCCTTGCCGCCGGTGACGGCGGGGAAGCCCGTCCAGCCGAGGTGGCCCTCGGAGACGAACTTCGATGAGCCGGTGTTCATGGTGCCGAAGGCCCAGCTCCCCTGGAGGATCATCGCGGCCTTGCCGGTGTAGAGCTGCGCCTCGGCCTGTCCGGTGTCGGCGGAGACGGACGTGAAGCCTTTCGCGAAGCCTCCCGCGTCCACCAGCTGCCGGATCATCTGCGCGGCCTTGAGGACCGCCGGGTCGGACCAGGCACCCTTCTTGCCGGCGGCGATGTCCGCGAAGACCTCGGGTCCGCCGACGCGGTCGACGAGGTACTCCAGCCACATCAGGTCGGGCCACTTGGAGGCGCCGCCCATGGCGAGGGGGTCGATGCCCCGCGCCGTGAGCTTCGCGACGGCGGCCAGCAGGTCGTCCCAGGTCTTCGGTGGCCGCACGCCGGCCTTCTCGAAGAGCTGCTTGTTGTAGTAGAGGACCACCGGCTGGACGCCGTTGACGGGGACGCCGTAGGTCTTCCCGTCGAAGGTGGTGGACTTCAGGACGGTGGGGAAGACGCGGTTCTTCCACTCGGGGTTCTGGTCCAGGTCGGGGGTGAGGTCGGCGACCTTGCCGGCGTCCACGTACTCCTTGAGGACGCCGCCGCCCCAGTTCTCGAAGAGGACCGGGCCGTCGCCGGCGCCGACGGCCGTACGCAGCTTCTGCTTGTACGGGTCGTTCTGGAAGAACTGGTAGGTGACCTTGGTGTCCGGGTGGGTCTTGTTCCACTCGGTGGCTGAGGCCCGGAAGGTCGACTCGGAGCCCTGGGTCAGCGCCCAGACGAGGGCGCCGCCGCCGGAGCCGCCGCCGGTGGTACGGCCGCCGCTGCCGCAGGCGGACAGGGTCAGGGCCAGGGCCGCCGTGGTCACGGCCAGGGTGGTGCGGAGGGGGGTTCGGACGGTCATCGTGAGCTCCTTCGGCTCTCCAGGGGCTCGAACGCGCCGCGCGATCCGCGAGACCGGCTCGAAAATTTTCGAAACCCCTGTGCTGCATCGCCGACAAGTTAGGGGGGCGTTTTCGCCGGGTCAAGATGTCGGCGCCGGAAAGATTCACCGCAAGAACGCCTCTGGACCGCGCCGAAAGCTTGCGCTAACGTCCCCGTAAGTCTTCGAAAGGACCAGCATGGCGAAGAGAGCCGTCGAGCGGAGCCGGACCACGCTGACCGGCATCGCCGAAGCGGCCGGGGTGTCGGTGGCCACCGTGTCGAAGGTGGTCAACGGCCGCAGCGACGTGTCGCCGGAGACCCGCGCGCGCGTCGAGCGGCTCCTCGTCGAGCACGACTACGTCGCGCGCGGACCCGGCGGCGTCCAGTCGCCGGTGCGGATCGTCGACCTCACCTTCGACCGGCTGGTCAACCCCAACAACCTGGTGATCACCCAGGGCGTGACCGAGGCGGCGGCGGAAGCGGGGGTCGACGTCGTGATCGGCACGGCCCCCGACGACCCGCTCGGCGCCGCCTGGGCCCGCAAGGTCGCCAACGCGGGCCGGGAGGGCGTCATCCTCGTGACGTCCGAACTGACGGCGGGACAGCGGGCCCAGTTCGCGCAGGCGGGCATCCCGCTCGTGCTGATCGACCCGATGAACGTCCCCGACGACAGCGTGCCGAGCATCGGCGCCAGCAACTTCAGCGGAGGCATGGCCGCCACCGAACACCTGCTGAAGCTCGGCCACCGCCGGATCGCGATGATCGAGGGCACGCACGACGCCCTGTGCAACACCGCCCGCCTGCACGGCTATCAGGCCGCCCTCACCGGCGCCGGCCTCACCCCGGACCCCGCGCTCATCAAGCAGGGGGACTTCCGCTTCGAGCCCGCCCACCAGGCGGCGCTGGAGCTCTTCGCCCTGGCCGACCCGCCGACGGCCGTCTTCACCGGCAACGACCTCGAAGCGTTCGGCGTCATCGAGGCGGCCCGCGTCCACGGCCTGCGCGTGCCGCAGGACGTCAGCGTCGTCGGCTTCGACGACACCGCCGCCGCCTCGACCTCAGCGCCGCCCCTCACCACCGTCCGCCAGCCCTTCGCCGAGATCGGCCGGGCCGCCCTGCGCGCCCTGCTGCGGCTGGCGGCCGGCGAACCCCTCGACAGCCACCGCGTGGAGCTGGCCACCCAGCTCGTCGTACGGGCCTCCACGGCACCGCCGCCCGTCCGCCCCTGAACTCCCCCGCGGCGCCCCGCGCCGCCACCACCTCAAGGACGCACCATGACCACTCCTTGGGCCGATCCGGCCTGCCCGCGTGACGACAGGGTCGAGGCCCTCCTCGCGGAGCTGACCCTGGAGGAGAAGCTCGCCCAGCTCGGCAGCGCCTGGCCCGGTGTCGAGCACGTCAGCGGCAACGTCGCGCCGATGCAGGACGTCTTCGCCCGCCACACCGACTTCGCCGACGCCCGCAAGAACGGCCTCGGCCACCTCACCCGCCCGTTCGGCACCAGGCCGGTGGAACCGTCCGTGGGAGCGCGCCGGCTCGCCGCCACGCAGCGGGAGCTGATGGACGGCACCCGGCTCGGCATCCCCGCCATCGTGCACGAGGAGTGCCTGACCGGGTTCACCGCCCACCGCGCCACCGTCTTCCCGGCCGCCCTCGCCTGGGCCGCCGCCTTCGACCCCGCGCTCGTCGAGCGCATGGCCCACGCCATCGGCACCAGCATGCGCGGCGTCGGCGTCCACCAGGGTCTGGCCCCCGTCCTGGACGTCGTGCGCGACTACCGCTGGGGCCGCGTGGAGGAGACCCTCGGCGAGGACCCGTACCTCGTCGCGACAACCGGCAGCGCCTACGTGCGCGGCCTGGAGTCCGCCGGGATCATCGCCACCCTCAAGCACTTCGCCGGATACTCGGCGTCCAGGGCCGCCCGCAACCACGCCCCCGTCTCCATGGGCCCGCGCGAGTTCGCCGACGTGATCCTGCCGCCGTTCGAGACCGCGCTCCGCGAGGGCGGCGCCCGCTCGGTGATGAACTCCTACGCCGACGTCGACGGCATGCCCGCCGGAGCCGACGCCCGCCTGCTGACCGGGCTCCTGCGCGAGGAGTGGGGCTTCGAGGGCACGGTCGTCTCCGACTACTGGTCGGTGGCGTTCCTGCGCACGATGCACCGCGTCGCGGCGACGGACGGGGAAGCGGGAGCCCGCGCTCTGGCCGCCGGCATCGACGTCGAGCTGCCGGACACCCTGTGCTACGGCGAGCCCCTCGCCGAACTCGTCCGCTCCGGCGCCGTCCCGGAAGACCTCGTCGACCGGGCCGTACGCCGTGTCCTGCGCCAGAAGGCCGACCTCGGGCTCCTCGACGCCGGGTACACGCCGGACGCCGGCCTCGACGGGCCGGTCGACCTCGACCCGCCCGCGCACCGCGCGCTCGCCCGGGAACTCGCCGAGCAGAGCGTCGTCCTGCTCGACAACCGCGCCGGCCTGCTGCCCCTGGCCCCCGGCACCGGGTCCGTCGCGCTGGTCGGGCCGGGCGCCGACGACCCCAACGCGTTCTTCGGCTGCTACTCCTTCCCCAACCACGTCCTCCCCCACCACCCCGGCCACGGCAACGGCATCGAGACGCTCACCCTGCTCGACGCCCTCGCCCGCGAACTGCCCACCGCGCGCATCGCCTACGAACAGGGCTGCCCGGTCAAGGACGCCGACCGCTCGGGCATCGAGGCGGCCGTCGAGGAGGCCCGGCGGGCGGACGTCTGCGTCGCCGTCGTCGGCGACCTCGCCGGACTCTTCGGCCGGGGGACGTCCGGCGAGGGCTGCGACGTGGAGGACCTCGCGCTCCCCGGCGTCCAGGGCGAACTCGTCGAAGCGCTGCTGGCCACCGGCACCCCCGTCGTCCTGCTCGTCGTCTCCGGGCGGCCCTACGCGCTCGGCGCGTACCAGGGGCGCGCGGCGGCGATCGTGCAGGCGTTCTTCCCCGGCGAGGAGGGCGGGCCCGCCCTCGCGGGCGTCCTCTGCGGACGCGTCACCCCGTCGGGGAAGCTCCCGGTCCAGGTGCCGCGTTCGGCGGGCGGCCAGCCCGGCACCTATCTGCACGCGCCCCTCGGCGGCAACAGCCAGGGCGTCAGCAACCTCGACCCGACCCCCGCCTACCCCTTCGGGCACGGGCTGTCGTACACGGAGTTCGCCTACGCGGATCTCACCCTCGGCGCCGCCGAGATCCCGACCGACGGCGAGGCCGAGATCAGCTGCCTGGTCCGCAACACCGGTGACCGCGCGGGGGCCGAGGTGGTCCAGCTCTACACAGCCGACCCCGTCGCCCAACTCCCCCGGCCCGTCATCCAGTTGACCGGGTTCGCCCGGGTCTCCCTGACGCCGGGTGAGGAGCGGCGGGTCACCTTCCGGCTGCACACCGACCGCCTCGCCTACACCGGCCCCGACCTGCACCGCATCGTCGAACCCGGCGAGATCACCGTCATGGTCGGCTCCTCCAGCGCCGACATCCGCCTGACCGGAGCCCTCCAGCTCACCGGCCCCGTGCGCCGGACCGGCCGGGACCGGGTCCTCGGTACCCCGGTCACGGTCGGCTGACGCCCGCCGCGCGTCCGGCCCCGCCACCCGGGTGGCGGGGCCGGACCTCGTTCACGAGGTGACGGTCAGCAGGGTCCGGCCGACGGGAGCGGTGGCGTTGCCGTAGTCGACCAGGCCGAGGTAGGTGCGGCCGGGCGGGAGGGACTGCCAGGAGACGGTGACGTGGGCGGGAGTGCCCAGGGTCGCCGGCTGCTGGGCCGGGGTGACCGTGGCGGGGTGGTCGGGCTTGGTGTCCTTGCCGATCAGCCAGGTGCGCAGGGTGTACGGCTGGCTGGTGGCGCCCGCGGGGAGGGCGTACTGGTTGAGGTAGACCACGTAGGTGCCCGGCTCGGTGAGGTCGACGTGTTCGTCGTTGCCGGTGACGAGGTTGACGAGGTTGTCGCCGTTCTTGTCGAGGACCCACAGGTCGAGGTCGCTGCCCGCGAGGTGGTCGGCGGACTGGATCGCGACGCGGGCCACCTGGGTGCCTTCGGGCACGGTGACCTCGGTCTTGATCGTGGCGGCCGGCAGGGGCGACTGGCCCGGCGCGAAGTCCGGGTTGGTGCCGGTGAGCGTGCCGGTCTGGGTGGTGCTGTCGTAGAGGCCGTTCACCGTGGTGGTGAGGGTGCCGTCCCAGCCGGGCTTCGGGGTGAGGGTGGTGGAGCCGGTGGCGCCCGACCCGGTGGCGGTGGCCGGCGCGGCGAGCGGGGTGGCGCGCAGGGCGACGGCGCTGCGGACCTGGTGGTGGTGCTGGTCGCGCCAGGTGACCGAGCCGAACGCCCAGTCGCCGTAGGTGGCGTCGGTGCGGGTGAAGGTGACCCGGTAGGTGGCCGACTCGCCGGGCTTGACGACGAGTTCCCTCGGGGAGACCTCGGCCCGGTAGCCGCGCGGCGCGGCCAGGCCGGCGGTGTAGACGCCGGTCTCGGTGCTGACGTTGGTGACGGTCCGCGTGACGGTCTGCTTCCCCGCGAGGGCGCCGACCGCGATCGTCGGATAGTTCAGGTCGCTGGGGTCGGTCGTGCGGGCGCAGGAGTCGCCGTCGGCCACCGGGCCGCCGGTGACGGCGCAGCTGTACGCCGTCCAGTCGGCCGAGGTGGAGTCGTAGACGAGGCCGGGGTCGTCGGCGCGGTTCGGGACGGCCTGTCCGGCGCCGTAGTCGAAGGGTGTCGCGGGGGCGTTGGTGCCGGTGCGGGTGATCGGCTCGCCGGTCCTGTCCTGGGTGGTCGCCGTGGTCATCAGCGCCGACTTGACCTCCATGGGGGACCAGTCGGGGTGCAGCGAGCGCAGCAGGAGGGCGAGGCCGGCGATGTGCGGGGCGGCCATCGAGGTGCCGGACTCGAAGCCCTGCTCGCCCTTGAAGCTGCCGTTGTCCCCGCCCGGGGTGGTGCCGGCGACGATGTCCAGGCCGGGGGCCGCGATGTCGGGCTTGAGCAGGTCGCCGGTGACGGGGCTCGGGCCGCCGCCGGAGAACGCCGTGATCTGCGGGGCCCGCTGCTCGACGGCCCGCGCCGCGCTCAGCCGGACGGTGGCGCCGGGCCCGTCGGCGTACGCCTTCACGGCGGCACCGGCGACGTTGTCGAGGTGCGCGCGCGGGAGGGGGTAGCTGTACGTCAGCCGGTCCTGGACCGCTCTCGGGTTGTACAGCACGATGCCGACGCCGCCCGCCGACTCGACCTCGATGCTGGTGTCCGTGTTGACGGACTGGCCGCGCCTGCACAGCACGACGGCGCCCTTGACCTTGGCCGGGTCGAGGGTGCCCGACTGGCACAGCTCGGCCTGGGCGGGGTCGGCGCCGGCCTTGGCGGCCTTCACCGCGTCGACCAGCGGCGCGGACGGTACGGCGCGGTCGCTGATGCCGGACCCCTCGTACGCCGTGCCGTTGCCGAGGGTGACGGTGATGCGGTAGCCGGTGTCGTGGGTGGACGCGGCCACCGTGGTCACCCAGGGGACGATGTTGCGGACGGTGCCCGGACCGGAGTTGTCGGCGGAGGCGGCGACGAAGACGCCCGCCTTGGCGGCGTTGTACATCGCCGTGTACTCCGGGGTGGCGGCGAGGGTGTTGCTGCCGATGGAGTAGTTGATGACGTCCACCCCGTCGGCCACGGCCTTGTCGAAGGCGGCGACGATGTCGACGGTCGAACAGCCGTTGCTCCAGCAGACCTTGTACGCCGCGATCCGCGCGGCCGGCGCGATCCCGGAGAGGGGGCCGGAGATGGCGGTGTCGGGCACGTGGGCGGGCACGTCCAGGTCGCCGGCGGCGGTGGTCGCGGTGTGCGTGCCGTGCGAGTCGGAGTCCCTCGGGGACTTCCAGTCGGCCGCCGTCGGGCTCGCGACGCCTTCCCTGAAGTACTGGGCGCCGATCACCTTGTTGTTGCAGGTGAC
>NZ_LIRL01000327.1:5521-6012 GCF_001419795.1 Streptomyces niveiscabiei | reverse complement strand
GTTCGAGGGGGAGGGCGGGGTTGTTCGCCGTTTCCATTGCCGCGTTGAGGCGGTCGTAGCCGTCGAGGGCCAGCGCGTCGAGGAGGGCCTGTTTGTCCTTGAAGTGGCGGCTGGGGGCGGCGTGGCTCACGCCGGCTGTGCGGGCCAGTTCGCGGAGGGAGAGCGCCGCGGCGCCCTTTTCGCGCAGGGTGTGTTCCGCGCTGCGCAGGAGCGTGGAGCGGAGGTCTCCGTGGTGGTAGGGGCGGTTCTCGGACGACGCGGACATGACCGTCATCGTAGCGTGGAACCCGTTCCATGTTGTCGTTGCCATCATTGTTGGCGGCGTCTACATTGGGGGTATGGCAGACACCGAGCAGAGCAAGTGGAACGTGGACCGCATGCCGGACCTCTCCGGCCGTACCGTCGTCGTCACCGGCGCCAACAGCGGCATCGGACTCACCGCGTCGCGAGCCCTCGCGGGCGCCGGCGCGCACGTCGTCCTCGCCGTACGG